>NZ_JBVJMK010000011.1:0-168820 GCF_055584245.1 Luteibacter sp. NPDC104163 | reverse complement strand
GCGCGGCATTTGCTGGCGCCCGAGGGTGTCCGTGGGCGGTTGTTGCCCCCCCTCACGCCCCGCCCCCGTTGTGGTGGTAGCGCGCTTGCGCGCGATAGGTCTGGCAGGATCCTATCGCGCGCAAGCGCGCTCCCACAGGTGTCACACAGGCTGGTTGCTCTGTATCACTTCGTCGCCAGGCGGCGGCCGCCCTGGAAACGATTGGCGGGAACGGTAGCCGTCGCGGTCAGCGCGAGCGGCGCGCCGAAGGCATCCGCCACGTTCGCCGCGGTGAAACTGCCGCCATTGCCCTGCCAGTCGACGATGCGGCCGTTGGCGCCGCGCCACAGGATGTCGGCCACGCCGTCACCATCGTAGTCGCCGATGCCGGCCAGCGACGCGCCCGCGGGGATCGCCTGGCTCTTCTGCCCGGTGACCTGGAAGCCCTGCATCGTCCACCACGTGAGCTGCTTGCCGGCGGCGTCGGTCCAGATCAGGTCGGTGGTGCCGTTGCCGTCCACGTCACCCACGCCCTGGAGCACGGCGCCTGCCGGATGCGCGGGGAGCGCATGCTCGACAAAGCCATCGCGGCGGTCGCTGAGCCACAGGGCCGTGCCGGTCGAATTGCTGCGCGTCCAGACGATATCGGTGTAACCATCGCCATCGACATCGGCAAGGACGGGATGCCCACCCGCGATGCCCTGGCGCGGCCACGACTGGCCGGTCACGATGATGTCGTTCTGCGTCACCGGATCGAGGTCGAGCGCCCACCAGACGATCTGCGAGGTCGCGGTGTCGTACCAGACCAGCTTCTGCACGCCACTGTCGTCATGCACGCCCACGCCGAGCAGCGTCCAGCTCGCGGGGATGTCCTTGTTCACGACAAAGGTGAAGTAGCCGCCCGTGCCGGTGGAGACCCACACGTTGAGCTTGTGGTTGGCGTCCATCAGCAACAGTTCGCCCGACTTCAGCGAGAGCGCGTCGAGCCCCGGCACCACATCGCCATAGCCGACGACCGTGAGGGACGGGTCGATGGCCTGGGCCTGGTCGTACAGGCTGACCGCGCCCTTCATCGACACCGAGTGGAGCATGCCGCCGTCGACATAAGCGAAGTCGCTGTAACCGTCGTTGCTGAAGAGGTTGTTCAACGACAGGAAGTCCGCCGACGCCGCGTAGCTACGCTTCGCCGGTGCACTCCACTTCTTCACCGCGTCCGCGAGGTTGTTGGCGTTGATGGACCCAAGGCCGGTTGCCATGCTGTAGCCGACGTTGGCCTTCCAGGCGGGAACCAGCGTGTGGGTCGTGGTATCGCCACCCTCGACGATGCCGACGATGTTGTTGAGCTTGTTGCCGGTGTCGCAGTTGATCGAGCCCGTACCGCACGGCTGGACGATGTCACCCTCGATCACGTTGTTGAACACGCACGACGAGGCAATGGTGTTGCCATTGTTCGCGTTGCAGGCGGTGATCACCGCCTTGTTCGGCGAACCGACCGTGCCGTACTGCCGCGCGGCGATTCCGTAGAACGCGTTCAGCGGGTTACCGATGCGCTCACCGTTTGCCTGGTTGAGCAGCGCCTGCACGCCCGCCATCGCCGGGGCGGCGAACGACGTGCCGCCCGCGGAGTTCGCGAACACCGAGTCAGGATCCCGGAAATCGCACGCGGTACCGCCGTTGTCGGTATCCGACATGCAGAACACCAGGGCATGGCCATAGAGGCCATTCGCCGAGAACAGCGAGATATCCGGCAGCGTGCGCGACGTGTGGTTAGTCGAGCCATGGATGCCGATCTGCGCCTCCGGCTGGGTGAACAGCGTGCTCGGGCCACCGCCCGCGCCACCCACCTGCAGGAAGTCCTGGCCGCGGCCCTGGTCGTCATTACACGCGGTGATGCCGTCCTTGTAGCCGAGCAAGGTGTACAGGTGGCTGCTGGCGCAGCTGTTGTTCCAGGTCATCTCCGGGATATAGGTCACGGCCGACTGGTACTTCGGCAGGTTGGTCGAGGTCCAGTACGTCGACTGCTTGCCCAGGTCGTTGAAGTCGGTGCCACCAATGGCCACCGCTGACGTGGATGCAGCAAGGCCGTTCACGGCTGCGCCGCTCTGCGACCAGAACAGCGCACCCTGGTCGCACTGGGTCGAGCCGCCGTCACCCGACGACACGTACACGCTGACGCCCTGCGCCGCTGCCGACGACCAGATGATGTCGGCGAGGTAGGCGTCGGAGGCATCGGCGCTTTCGCAGGCGCCGTAGCTGAGGCTGAAGATCGGCGGCGGCAGGTCCGTCGTCGTATCGAGCAGGCGGATCGCTGCGATGAACGGCCCGAAACTCGCGCCGCTGTCCGCGCACGAAGCGAGCACCACGTCCGCATCAGGCGCAGCAGCGCCCGCCCATTCCGCGTCCAGCGCGGCTTCGCCCTCATCCCCGTTCAGGCCCGGGTCCGCGCACGGCGAGCCCTGGCTTCCGGAGGGGTGGACGATCGAGAAGGTGCCGGCGGCATTGTTCGGCAGGAACGCTGCACGGAAGTGCGCCACATCGTCCTCCTTCACATTGGTGCGCTCGAGCACGACCACGCTCTGGCCCGCGCCACGCACCGGCGTCTCCCGCTGCCACAGCGGGTTCACGTTGTAGATGGTGTTGAAGTCGGCCGGCACCATGTCGTACGAGGTGGCGGTATTGATCGTACCGGGCGGCACGGTGAAGGTCGGGTTGTCGGTAGCCGCGGTGGTGAACTTGCCGCGCTTGCTGTCGAGGCGGGCCTTGGCGATGGGCGTGTGCTGCGGCACCGGGAAGAAGTTGTGCAGGGACACGCCCTGCACCAGCGGCGCCACGGCGGCCGGTACGCGTGCATCCGTGGTGTTGGCGAAGCGCTGGCCGCCGTCGGACTGGTAGCTGTGGATGTCGGTCGCGAAGGCTTTGGACACGGCGGCGGCGCTGCCGGACAAGGTCATCGTCATGCGGTCCTGCGACACGCTATCGACGGTTAGTCCCTGGCCCTGGAGCCACGTACGCAGGGCCTGGATGTCCTGCGTCGATGGCCCGAAGCGCTCACCGATCTGCTTGCCGGTCAGCCACTGGTGGAAATCAGGCGATGCGGGGTTGGTCTGACGCGCGAGCAACGCGCGAAATGCCTTTTCGTGGTCGTCATCGCGCTTGAGTGTCAGCGTGATGTCGGTGATGGGCTGGCTGGCCGGCACGCTGCCGGCGTCCTTCGCGGCCAACGCCTGGCGCGGGCGCGAACCGACGAGCGTGGCGGTGCTTGCACCGCTGACGGCTGAAGTGAGGCGCGGGGTGGCTGGCTTCGCCAGTGTTTTCACCGAGGCGCTGAAATCGGCCGCGGTGGTCGGTAACGACAGGACGCAGCCTGCCGTCAGGCTCGCGAACGCGAGCCATGCTGAAAACCTGCAAGACATGCAACGGACTCCCTACGGGCTAAGTGAAGGATCTGGATCTCCACCGAGCTCCCTGCTCCCCATCCGGGCAACCCCTTGGCGCATGCCTGGCGTCAGAGTGATCAGCTCCGCAAACTTACGCCGCATCTCGCCGGGGCGGTTTGATGCGGGTCTCATTTGGCCGTCTAAATACGTTCAGCTTGGTGAACGACGCCATCGCAGATTCATGCGATCACGAGACACTGTCAGCGCGCGTCATACCCAGGCGCCTGCGCCACGCACCGGGCGGTACGCCAACCATGCGCGTGAACACACGAGTGAAATGACTCTGTTCCGAGAATCCGCAGCTCAGCGCCACTTCGGTAAGGGACACGCCGGGCGCGGACAGCAATGCCTGCGCGCGTTCCACGCGACGGCGCAGTATCCATTGCCGCGGCGAGATCCCTTGTGTCACACGGAATGCGCGCGTGAAATGACCGGCCGACATCCCTACGAGGGCGGCGACTTCAGCGGAGGTGAACGCGGTATCGAGTCGCTCCTCCATCCAGGCGAGCACGCGCTCGCTTTGCCATGGCGCCAGCCCGCCGGGGATGCGCCATGCGGGACCCCGGGCTTGCCCCGGGGCGTGCGCGGCACGCAGCGCAAGTGCCACTTCCGCGAATACCGTGCCGGCAAAGTCACGCTGATCGGCGAGGCGGGCGAGCAAGGCACACAGTGTCGCCACTGGCGGCCGGCCGACACCGACGTCACCTGTCTCGTGTTCGCGGATGAGGATGCCCCACTCGGCGTCGCCAGCACCGTACGCGACAAGCATCGGCGCTCTTCCCGTCGTACCGGGATAATCAAGCACGTCGAGCGCCCGGCGCTCACTCAGCGTATCGATCGTCTTCTGCAGGAACACGTCGGAACGGCATGATGCCGAGATGCCCAGGGGATCCACGAGGAACCCGAGCCCCGGCGGATGGGATGCTACGGAGTGCACTACACTTCTCTACTTTCTGCCCGACTTCCATCGTCGCCGGGCGCCGGGGCTGCAACAAGGGACCTGGCGTTGCAAATCGGGAAACAGAGTTTCCCCCTGCGCGGGATTGCACATGCGGAACACATCGTCACACTAGGAATCCTTCCCATGCCTTCACTCGGTGCCATCGCCTTCCTCGTCCACGACTATGACGAAGCCATCGCGTTCTTTACCCAGGCCCTGCGCTTCGAGTTGATCGAAGACACCCCGCAGGGTGACGGCAAGCGCTGGGTCACCGTAGCGCCGCGGGGCTCGCACGGCACGCGGCTGTTGCTGGCCAGGGCTGTGAATGACGAGCAACGCGCCCATGTCGGCAACCAGGGCGGTGGCCGCGTCTTCCTGTTCCTGGAAACGGACGACTTTGCCGGCGACCACGCGCATATGCTCGCGCAGGGCGTTACGTTCCGCGAGGAGCCGCGCCACGAGGTTTACGGTAGCGTCGTGGTGTTTGAAGACCTGTACGGGAACGGCTGGGACCTGATCCAGCCGAAGCGCTGAGGACGACGCCATGGCCGATCGCCTGCGCATCGCTGTCCTGGACGATTACCAGCACGTGGCTCGCTCCAGCGCCGACTGGGCGCCGCTTGATGCCCTCGCCGATGTGGTTGTCTTCCACGACCATGTGGCTGAGGAAGCCGCGCTGTCGCGCCGCCTCGCACCGTTCGACGTTGTCTGCGTCATGCGCGAACGCACGCCCATGACGGCCTCGCTGATGGCCTTGTTGCCCCGTTTGCGGCTGATTGCGTCAACGGGCAAGGCAAACGCTTCCATCGACGTCGATGCCGCCGCCGCGCACGGCATCGAGGTGGTGCACACGAACTACGCGTCCACGCCGACGATCGAGTTCACTTGGGCCGCCATCCTCGGCCTGGCCCGGAACCTCGCCAACGAGACCGCAGCGGTTCGCGCCGACGGCTGGCAGCAGGGCATGGGCGTTGAATTGCACGGAAAGACGCTCGGCCTGCTCGGCCTGGGGCGGATCGGTGCGGCCGTGGCCCGGATTGGCCAGGCATTCGGCATGCATGTGATTGCATGGAGCCAGAACCTGACCGATGAGCACGCGGCGGGGCATGGCGTGGAGCGCGTCACGAAGGAGGCGCTGTTCGCGCGCGCGGATTTCCTGAGTATCCACGTCCGGCTCAGCGAGCGCACCGAGGGGCTGGTGGGCCGTGACGAACTGGCAGCCATGAAGCCGACGGCACGCCTGGTGAATACCTCGCGCGGCCCCATCGTTGACGAGGCCGCGCTGGTCGATGCCCTGGTCTCGAAGCGTATCGCCGGCGCGGCGATCGATGTGTACGACCCCGAGCCACTCGCGCCTGACCATCCGTTCCGGCGCCTCCCCAATGTGCTGGCGACACCGCATATCGGCTACGTCAGCGAGGAGATGTACCGTACCTTCTACGGCGACACCGTGCGCAACGTCGTCGAATGGATCGGCAAGGTCAGTCCATAGCGACCTTCTTGCCTTCCTTGCTGCTGTCCTTCGGCTTGATCGTCATCAGTTCCAGCGGCTTGCCATCGGGCAGGCGGATCGACCAGCCCTGCTGGAGATCGGCCAGCTCATTGACGCGCGGGCAGATGCCATTCGCACGCGCCTCCAGGTCCTTCGAACGCTTGTCCATTTCCTGGTTGAGGCTCTTGTCCAGCGCGTCGGCACGCGCGGTCAGCGCGGCGACCTTCGTGCTGTCACCCGACAACGCCGCGGACACCGCGCTGGAGGTGACCGACCCGACCAGCTCGCCCACGGAGTCGGACACCGAACCGGCCACCGTCTCGGTCATGCGATCCGATGACCAGTGGCCGCTGCCCACGCCCTCGTCGATCTCCTTCAGCGCCTGCGCCTGCTTGCGCTTCAGCTTGGCCAGCATCGCGTCGCGCTGGGCCGGCTCGGCGAAGGTCATGGTCACGGTGGTCATGGCGTCGAAGCCAATCCCGACCCCGCGTCGCGAAATCTCGGCGATCTCGGGCATGAGCTTGCGCACGCCGTCTTCATAGCGCCGCAGCGATTCGGCATCGCGCGCCGAGACCGCGACGTCGCGGCCGTCGACCTTGAGCGCGCCATCATGCAGGAAGACCCGGGCCGGCGTGCCCTCGGTGCGGTGGAAGCTAAGGCCCGCGGGGGTCACGTCCACGTCGTAGGGCGTGGAATAGTCGTGCTTGCAGGTATCGGTGTTGAAGCTGAAACCGTTGGCCGCGGCGGTGCCGGCGCTGAACGCGAGGGCGGCGGCGAGGCCGGTGGTGGCAAGCAGGTGACGCATGGTCCTTCTCCCCAAGGGTGGTCGCCGGCTCAGATGCGCGCGGCCCACGCTTGGTTTAAGCCCAGCCGGGCCGGGTTGCATGGGCGATTGGTCACGCCCTGACTTCCGGCAGGGTCAGGAGGCCAGCCCACGCTCCCGTGCGTACTCGGACAGGCGGCTGTCGTGGTCGATCCCCAGCTTGCGCATCGCATCGCGCTTCTGCCGGCTCACCGTCTTGACGCTGCGGCTCAGCCGGTCAGCGATCTGGGTGATCGACAGGCCGCTGACATACAGCCGGACCACCTCGATCTCACGCGCTGAAAGGCGCGAATCCGGACGCGGGTCTTCGACGCAAGCCTCGTCGAACTGCTGGCGGATGGTATCGCTGATGAACGAACGGCCGGCCACCGCGAGGCGTACCGCGATGGCGACTTCGCGCAGCGGCGCACGCTTGTCACACAGGCAGTTCGCACCGCGCGTGCGCATGGTCTGCAGTACCGCGGTGTTGTTGACCATGGTCAAGATTACGATGGGCAGCCGTGGATAGCGCCGGCGAATCGTGTCCAGCAAGAGCAGGCCATCGCCATGCCGCCCTCCCGGCATGGAGAAGTCGGTGACGATGACATCGCACGGCCGCGTCGCGAGGAGTTCGAGGAGCTGGTCGCCGTTCGCGGCCTCGCCAACCACCTGGATGTCGACAGCCTCGAGCGCCGCGCGCGTACCCATGAGGACGACGGGATGATCGTCGGCGATGATCGTTCGCAGAAGCATGGATTCGGCTGCCCTCCGTGAGCCCAATGCGTGAAGACCGCGGAGATTAGCGTAATCGCATCAAGCGCACGGAAATCCTGCCGCGAATGCATGTTCTGCCTCGTAGCACACTACGAAATACCTCAAATATTCGGCGCATTTTTCAGACTGGTCTGATTCCTTCAGACATCTCGCGCGCGTCATGCTGCCCGGCATTCTTCTACGGAACATGCGCATGAACGAGCCAACCTGCATCGACTACCACATCGCCAGCGTGGGCAACGCATGGGGCATTTTTCGCGACGGCACGCAGATCGGCGTCCGCGAGGACGCTGCGGACGCGATCGCGTTCGCCAACTTCTTCGCGGATAGGGAAACGCTGATCGCGCAGTTACCGGTGCGGGTGACGGCGGATGTGTTCCTGCACAGGGCGATGCGGGAGTGGCGGGTCGCTGCGTAGGGGCTATCGCGCGCAAGCGCGCTCCCACAGGAAAGCACTGGGCTTAGCGGCCGGTGGCGCCGCTTAGGTTGGTCATGTCGAGGTGGAGCAGGCGCAGGCGGGCGATGTGCCGGCCGATGACCGCGCGGTCGCTGGACGAGGCCTCCATGCGGAGGAATACATCGAGCAGGCGGCGCTCCATGTGCTCAAGGGTGCGGATGTAGGTGACATCCGGATCGCTGGAGAGCTTGACCGAGGCTTCCATCATGGTGCGGCGGACCCCGCTCATTGGGCCGCCGGCCCGGGCCGGGCGCCCGCCGGTGGCTTCGACCGACGCCTGTAGCTCGCCCGCGATCGACGTGAGCGAGTCGGCGGATTCGACCAGGATGGCTTTCAGCCCCGGCTCGCGTACACCGCGGGCGGCTTGCTGATACAGGTCCCGATCCGCGATGACTCGGCGGATAAGGCCATTCACAACACGGTTCGAACTGCGTTCCATGGGGGAAACGTTAGCGCTGCCGGACTTAGCGGGTCCTAAACGGCGGCAAACGCGGTTATGCGCCGGTCATCCTCCGGTTTCCAGGAGGAGTAGGGGCCTGCCCGAGGCGTCATGCAGCCCGGATTGAAGTTCACCCAACTGGCGCACTTGCGGGCACAGGGCCTGGACCCTTGGCCGCAGGGCCGTGGTGACCTTGGCGGCCACGCGCGCCTGGGCGCCGGTCGACACCGCGGCAACCCGGTCACGCAGGTCCGCCGCGCCCTGCAGGTCTCCGTTCATGGCGAGCTGCATCGCCTCGCCGCCGACGTCTTGGGTCAGGACCGGCATGATGTCGGAGACGATCTCCTGGGCGTATTCGCGCATGGCGTCTTCCTGCCAGTCACGCGTGCTCTGGCTGGCGGCGATCCGGCGCTTGATCTCGGCGACGCGGGCGTTGAGGACCCGATCGAGTTCACCGCTGGAGGCGGCACCGGGCGCCGCCGTGGCGGCCTCGGAGCGAACGGCTCGCGCGGCGATATCGACGCCATCGCTGGCGATGGCCTTCACCTTCGGCAGCAGCGTTCGCACGTTGCTTTCGAAAAGGGATACCCGGTCCTGCTCATCGGGCCGGAGGGAGACCGTCCGGCCGTCGGTCACCAGCCCGCCATCGTGCATGCGCACGTTCCGCGGGGCGACGTCGGCCCGGTCGAAGGAGAGGCCCTCCGGACGGACCGTGAGGTCGTAGCTGCTGGCGAGGTTGCAGGTGGTGCCCAGGTCCTGGGCAGCCGCGCCGCCCGCGAAGCAGGCGGCGACGGCCAGGACAAACAAACGTGAGGTCATCGGCGGTCCGGGTCGAAAGCCCCTCGATAGCGCCAGGCGGGCGAATGCCCGCTGAACCATCACAGGGGCGTGGCGAACTGCTGGCGCACGCGGAGCGTGCCGAGCGCCCAGGCCAGCCACGCAAGGACCGGCACCGATACAGCCTTGAGCAACACGCCGATCAGCAGGATGTTCCGGTGCTTCATGCCAGCCGCGAGCAGGTCGGCGGGAAGCCCGGCCTGGCCGAGCACCGCGCCGAGCTGTTGCCACTGCCCGAACGCAAGCCAGGCCGTCCACGCCGCCCAGGCCGCGAGCAGCACGGCGATAATGCGCATGGCCGCGCGGCCCTTCTCTCGCCAGCGAAGCGTCGCCAGGGCGACCGCCATGGTGGCGAAGGCGGCCAGCGCGTAACCGACGGACCAGGCCAGGGCGACGTACGGGTTCATGTCGGCAGCGTCGGCCGCCGACATGCCGGCGGCCGCCTGGCCGATGGCGACCGAGGCGTACCCGTTGATGACGAACCCGACGGCGGCCAGCAACATGACCAGCCACACGACGATGCGCCAGGGCGCAAACGGACGGCCCAGTGCGGGCGTCTTTTTAGCTTCGAACACGCTTAGCCGCCCTTGCCCTTGAGCTCAGCGAGGTCGGCAAGGACCTGGCCCGAGTTCTTTTCCGGATCCACGTCCTTGTAAACCTTGGCGATCTTGCCGCTCGGGTCGATCAGGAAGGTTTCCCGGCGGGCGTACTTCACGCCCATCTTGTTGTTGAGGACGTCGTACTTCGTGGCCACGGTGCCGTCGGCGTCGGAAAGCAGCGGGAACGGCACGTGGTACTTGGCGGCGAATTCGCTGTGCGACTTGACGTCATCGAGGCTCACGCCCAGCACTTCGGCGCCGGCCTTGTGCAGCTTGGCGATGTCGTCGCGGAAGGTGCAGACCTCGGTCGTGCAGCCGCCGGTGAAATCCTTCGGGTAGAAGTACAGCACCAGCCACTTGCCCGAATGGGTATCGAGGCTGTGCCACTCGCCCTTCTGGTCCTGCAGCTTGAAGTCGGGCGCCTTGTCGCCGGCGGCGGGGGATGCGGCCCAGGTGGCGAAGGAGACGAGGCAGAGAGCGGTGAGGCTAAGCAGGCGACGCATGGGGACAACCTCTCGAAGTGGATGGCATGAGTGTACTCGCCGCGGGGCGAAGGTTGCCCCCGGGCAAGAAAAAGGGCGCCCGTTGCGGGGCGCCCTCAAGCCAGACCGGGCCAGGCCCGATCTTATTTCGGCCGGCCTTACTTCGAGAGCTTCTCGATCTCGAACTTGCTCAGGTCCACGCCCAGGTTGAAGCCACGACCGGTACCGGTCACGGCCAGGGAGACCTCGCCCTTGGTCATTGCGGCGCTCTCGGCGCTCTTGACCACGCCGGCATTGGCGCCGCCGCTGGCGTACTCGCCGTAGATCTCGCTGATGCCCTTGACGTTGGTGAACTCGCCCTTGCCGCCTTCGATGCTGAACTTGCCGGCGGTGAGGCCGCCGCCGCGGACGTGGATGATCACGTCGGCGCTCTGGCCGTTATCGCAGCGGACGTGGCCGCGGCCGTCGGCCTTCTTGTAGATCGCCGCCCAGCCCGTGGTGCTGAAGGTCATGTGGCACTTGGTCGCCGCTTCCGCCGCGTGCGCCGGCTGGGCCGCGAACGCTCCTGCAGCCGCCAGAGCCAGGACAGCCATACCGGTGATGCGCTTGATCATGTGGATTCTCCGAGTGTTTGGGTGGCAGGAAACTGCGGTGGGAGGATTCTCCGCTCACGAATGTGAAGAAACACGGAGCCCCCGTAGGGGTGTTCAGGAATGAAACGGTTTGGTGGATTCGCCGTGAATCCACTCGCCGACGACGGACGGGCGGCCTAACATCAACCCCAGTCTCAGGAAACAGGGAGCGCCAGCATGCCCAAGCACATCCTCGTCGGGTACGACGGCTCGGAAACCGCGCGCCGTGCCTATCTGTTCGCCCTGGAACTGGGCGCCTGCTCCGGGGCCCGCGTGTCGGTCGTCTCCGTCTACCAGATGGAAAACGGAGCGGACGTCGCCGCCCTGGCGATGGCCGACAGCGGCCGCGACCGGCTGGCGGCCATCCGTGCCGAGCTGGAGGCCCTGAAGACCGCCCCCGGGGTGGCGGTCGACGTGCAGCTGGTCCACGGCAGCCCGGGCGATGCGTTGCTGACCTACGTGGCCCAGCACGGGGCGGACCATATCGTCATCGGCCATACCGAGCGGGGAGCCCTGGCCCGGTGGCTGGTCGGATCCACCTCCACGGATGTCCTGGCCAAGGCCAGGGTGCCGGTCACCGTGGTCCGGTAAGCCCCCCGAAAGCCCGCCCTGATGCACTGCAATAGCCACGCCCGCGTGGCTTTGTCACAATTCGGTCAGACGCCCCCCAGAGGGCGACCTGGATAAGCGATCGAGGAACACCAGCAGTGAGCTACGTTGCCACCTTGCCATGGACGCTCGAGTCATTGGACTTCTCGCAGATTGACGTCGCGAAAGTCCGGGAAAATGAAGACCTGTTTTTCTTGTTGTGCAGTTCGTCGTTCGTTGAAAGCGGTTCGGACCTGTATACCCATAACCTCGTCGACCACTTCGCGGGCGACGACGTCCTCCAGGGGTGGCTACGCGACCACTGGGAGCATGAAGAGCTCCAGCACGGCCGCGCGCTTGCGGCGTACGTGCGCCACGTATGGCCGGAGTTCGACTGGGATACGGGCTTCAGGAACTTCTTCGCGCACTACGGCTCGGTCTGCACCGCCGAGGAACTGGAACCCAACCGCGGGCTCGAGCTCGCGGCGCGCTGTGTCGTGGAAACCGGCACGGCCAGCCTCTACCGCGCGCTCAACGACGTCACGGACGAGCCCGTGTTGCGTGACCTCACCAATCGCATCAAGAGCGACGAGGTCCGCCACTTCAAGCACTTCTACCAGGCGTTCCGCATCTACCGCGAGCGCGACCGCATCAGCCGGTTCAGCACGCTGCGTACCCTGCTGAAGCGGTTGAGCGAGATCAAGAACGAAGACAGCGATATCGCCCTGCGCCACGTGTTCAATACGCGCTATCCAGAGAAGGCGCACGACGACGCCGAGTTCCGCCGCGTGACCACGAAGGCCGAGGGCATGCTCAAGCGGCACATCCCCGCCGAGATGACGGTGAAGATGCTGCTGCGCCCGCTGGATCTGCCGCCGCGGGTGAACAACTTCCTCGAGAAGCCGCTGACGCGCATTACCGAGAGGCTGTTCCTGCACTAAGCCAGGCCCGCGTTTCGTGGGAGTGAGCTTGCGAACGATGGCCCCGCGAAAGGGCATCGTTCGCAAGCTCACTCCCACAATGCGTTGTAGGAGCGCGATTGCGCGCGATGGGCGTTATTTTTTCTTCTTCGGCAGGTCCTGCCACTTCGCCGGGTCGAAACCGCCGGTCTCGAACGTCAGCGTGGTCTCGCCACGCGACACGGTCACCACGTCGATCGTCAGGCGCTTCGTCTTCGCCAGGTCCTTCAGGAACTGCGCGTCGTTACGGAACAGCAGCGCCGGTTCGCCGGTCGGCGGGCGGAACGCCTTGATCACCTTCGGCTTGCCATCGAACGTGGCCTTCAGCGAGCAATCGCCCTTGCACACGAAGCCCTTGCCGGCGACGGCATAGAGGAACACGCTCTGCCCCCAGTCGGTATGCCGGCGCAGGATCAGGCGCACCTGCTCTTCGCCCGTGGGCCGTGACGACTGGATCGTGGCCGTGCTCTGCGTGCCACCCTGCATGGGCGATACCTGGTAGAGCCACAGCGCGGTGAGCCGGTTCTTCTCGCTCGTCTCCTTGAACGCCTGCTCCATCGGGCCGAGGGTCTTCTTCACCTCTGCGGCTGCCGGCGAATCCGGATACTTGTCGACGATCTCGTGGCCGATCTGCACCGCGGGGCCATCGTTGTGCAGCTTCAGCAACTGCTGGTAGATCTCCAGCTTCTTCGCAGCCTCGGCGTTGGTATCGTTCGCGGCCGCCTGCGCGGGCTGCGTGGCTTGCTGATCCGGTTGCTGCGAACAGGCGCTGGCCAGCGCGGAAAAGGCGATAAGGGTAGCGATGCGGCGCATGATCTTGCGTTTCCCGGCATGAAAGGCCGTAGCTTCGCGCGCGAACGACGCCACTGGCAAGGCGGGCGGCAAAACGGGCGTAAAATCGACGGACGCCCCAAGGACGCCCCATGTCGTCGAACGCCGCCGAGACCTCCCTCCTTCGCTACCCCGCGTTTATCCAGTTCTGGTTCGCCAAGAACGCCTCCAGCTTCGGCTTCCAGATGATGTCGGTGGCCGTGGGCTGGCAGATCTATTCGATCACCGGCCGCGCGTTCGACCTTGGCCTGATCGGCCTGGTGCAGTTCGTGCCCTCGGTGCTCCTGGCACTCCCGGCCGGCCACGTCGCCGACCAGTTCGACCGCCGGCGCATCGTCCGCGCCTGCCAGGCCGTCGAATGGCTGGGCATCGCGCTCCTCGCCGCCTTTAGCCTTAGCGGGCATATCAATGAAGAGGGGATCCTCGCCCTGGTCTTCGTGGTGGGCATCGCCAAGGCCTTCGAATTCCCCGCGATGCAATCGATGCTGCCGGCCCTGGTGCCGCTCTCGATCCTGCCCCGCGCCACCGCCTCCAGCGCCGCCGCGGGCCAGGCGGCCATGATCGCTGGCCCCGCCCTCGGTGGCCTGCTCTACGTCGCCGGACCGGCGGTCGTCTACGGCGTATCCGCCCTGCTCTACCTCGGCGCCCTCGCTTTCATGTCTCGGCTGCGCTACGACCACGCGCCGCCGCGGCGCGAGCCGGCGACCCTAAAGACCCTGTTCGCCGGCGTCCATTTCATCCGCAGCCGCCCGGCGGTCCTCGGCGTGATCTCGCTCGACCTGTTCGCCGTGCTGCTGGGCGGCGCGACAGCCCTGCTGCCGATTTTCGCGAAGGACATCCTGCATACCGGGCCCTGGGGCCTTGGCCTGCTGCGTGCGGCCCCGGCGGTGGGCGCCCTGCTCATGTCGATCTGGCTCTCGTCTCACAGCCTAAAGCGTCGCGTCGGGCCGATCATGTTCGCCTCCGTCGCCGGTTTTGGCGTGGCCACGCTGGTGTTCGCGGTCTCGACCTCGCTGTGGCTGTCCATGGGCGCGCTGTTTGCCCTGGGCGCCTTCGACATGGTGAGCATGGTGATCCGCGGCGCGCTGGTGCAGCTGGATACGCCTGACGACATGCGCGGCCGGGTCAGCGCGGTCAATGCCATCTTCATCAACACCTCCAACCAACTGGGCGAATTCGAGTCCGGCCTGCTCGCCGCCGCCCTGGGCGCCGTCAACGCCACGCTCATCGGCGGCCTTGGCACCCTGGCCGTCGTGGGGCTGTGGATGTGGTGGTTCCCCTCCCTGCGCCACCGCCAGGGCCTCGTCGAGGAGCCCGAGCCGGTCGAGGGCGCCAGCGGCACGATCTGACGCGGGGCAAAAAACGTGCTATCACTTGGACGTCTATACCGCCAAGGGGATGTCCGCCATGAAGCACGTGCTCGCCGCCGCCCTCCTTGCCTCCGTTGCCGCGCCCGCCTGGGCCGCGCACGAAGGCCCCGCCAGCCTGGATGCCGCGCTTGCCCAGGGCAAGCGCGAGCACAAGCCGGTGCTGGTCGATTTCCAGGCGGTGTGGTGTTACTCGTGCTACTTCATGGCCAGCCACGTGCTCAACGGCAAGGAGTGGGACGACCTGTCGAAGAAGGTCATCTTCTACGAGGCCGATGCCGACAAGCCGGCCGACAAGGCCTGGATGCAGAAATGGACGGTGCATTTCCTGCCCACCTATGTCGCGATCGGGCCTGACGGGGAAGAGCTCGGCCGCATCCTGGCCGAGCGCCCGCGCGAGACCTTCTACCCGGAGATCAACGGCATCCTCTCCGGCGACGCAAAGCTTTCGAAGCTGAAAGCCGATGCCGCCAAGGGGTCGATGGCCGCGGTCGCCGAGGTGCTCGAGACCTATAACCTGCGCTATGCCGGCAGCGAGGGCATGGCCTGGTTCGATACGCTCCCGCCGATGGTCCGCAACGTATCCGACAAGGACAAGCGCGTCGCCGTGGCGAAACAGCGCCTGCTGCTCCTACAGGCGAAGGACAAGAAGGACGACGCGGGTATTCGTGATGCGGCGACGAAACTGCTGGCCAGCGATATCGGTTGCGACCGCGCGTACGTGCTCGATGACCTGATTGGCGCCACCGAGGGGCAGCCGGAGGATGCGCGCAAAGCCCTGCTAAGTCCGCAGAAGGCACCGTATACGAGCTTCCTTGCGACGCAGGTATTCACGCAGACCCCGAAGTGCGCCGACCAGCGCAGTTCCGTGCTCACCGGTGCAGACCTGGACGCCGCGCTGGGTGATACAGCCGGCGAGCAGGCCGTGTTGAAGCAAGGCATCGACGCCAGCCGCGCGACCCTGCATGGCGACCTGAAGAGCGACCGCAATGCGGCGGATAACCTGCGCGTGTACCTCGCGCGGTCCAGGGCCGGCGAGGAGCTCGATACGCTGGAGAAGCAGCTGATCGCGGCGTATCCGGATGACTACGTCTACAACTACCGGTACGGCCGGCGCCTGGTTGAAGGCGGCAAGGCGGCTGAGGGTCTACCGTATCTCGAGGCAGCGGCGAAGAAGGCTTACGGCGCGAACACGATTTCTGTCGCGACGTATCGCGTGAAGGCCTTGCGCGAGCTCAAGCGCGATGACGAGGCGAAGAAGCTGGTGGCACAGACCGTCGCAGCGCAGGGCAAGGCGTTCCCGGAGCAGACGAAGAAGTTGCAGGAGTCGTTGAAGTCGTGACGTAGCGGCACCCCCGATCGCGCGCAAGCGCGCTCCCACAGGTTGGGTGTGGGAGCGCGCTTGCGCGCGATGGCCGTGCGATCAGGTCTGGGACGTCCCGTAAACCACGCTATCCAGGTGTTCGACACGCGCAATGGTGTCGAGCGAGACCGTGGCCGACCACGACGGCCGGTCGTTGTCGATCAGCTTCACCACACCATTCACGCCTTCGACGCCATCGGCATCCACGAAGTTCTGCACGGTGGGCACGACGGTGACGATGCCTTCGACTTTCGAACCATCATGCAGGTGCAGGCGCACTTTCGCGTTATCGGGCAGGTCTTTCACCAGCGCCTGCAGGCGCGCGATGGAACCCTGGTCGGTGTGGACGGTGTCGGCTTCGCGGCCCATGGCCTTGCTCCGGTAGAGGAATGCCCGCCACGCTACTCCGGCCGTGTCGATGGCATGTCGACGCGGCGCGCTGGTACGCTGCATGCCCTTTGACGCACCGGGCGGAGCCATGATCGTTGTCCACCACCTGAACAACTCGCGCTCCCAGCGCATCCTCTGGCTGCTGGAGGAGCTGGGCCTGCCGTACGAGCTGGTGCGCTACGAGCGCGACCCGAAGACGATGCTGGCGCCCAAGGCGCTGCGCGACATCCACCCGCTCGGCAAATCCCCGGTCGTCGTCGATGGCGACCTGGTGCTCGCGGAATCCGGTGCCATCATCGAATACCTCGTGGATCGCTACGGCAACGGCCACCTGAAGCCCGCGCCAGGCACGGCCGACAGCCTGCGCTTCACCTACTTCCTGCATTACGCGGAAGGCTCGGCGATGCCGCCGCTCCTGCTGAAGCTGGTGTTCCAGCGGATGGAGACCGCGCCCGTGCCGTTCTTCGCCAAACCCATCGCACGCATGCTCGCGCGCGGCGCGCAGAGGGCCTTCGTCGACCCGCAGCTGAAAACCCACCTGGATTACCTGGAAGGGGAAATCGGCAAGACCGGCTGGTTCGCCGGGACCGAATTCAGCGCCGCGGACATCCAGATGAGTTTCCCGGTCGAGGCCGCGTCGGCCCGTGCCGGCCTCGATGAGTCGCGCCCCCATCTGTGGAACTGGCTGCGGAAAATCCATGCCCGCCCGGCCTACCAGGCGGCCCTTGCCCGTGGCGGTGAGTACGCCCTCGCGACCCCGCGCTGACGCTGAATCGCCGTTCAATCAGGTGGCTGGGTGTTTACACCGCGATCACGGAGGGGATCGCAAAGTCGTTACCCAATCGTTACGCCCGCAGAGGGAGCTATCCGATGAGCAGAAATCGCGAGTTTGCGCGCCAGGTCGAGAGCGCCGTCAACGGTGTGTCGGGTCGCGTCCGCCATTACGGCGATGAAGCCTACGACACCGGACGCGATTTGCTGGACCGCACCCGCCGTGTCACCAACAAGATCGCGAGCCGCAGGAACAACCAGAAGCTTCGCTACATGGCGGAAGATTTCGCCGATGAGGCCACTTACCAGTACCGCCGCCTGCGCAAGCAGGTGCGCCGCAACCCGGCCATCACCATCGGCATCGCCGCGGCGGCTATCGGTACGTTCCTGCTGATCCGTCACGCGCTGCGCGACGACGATTGAACCTGTCGCTAGGGACAGGGGAAGGCCGGGAGCGATCCCGGCCTTTTTTTGTCACTTGGTGGTGTAGCCGCCATTGATCAGCAGCGTCTGGCCGGTGATCCACCAGCCATCACTGACAAGGTGCCGAATGAAGGGCACGACGTCTCCGATGTCGGTCAGGCCGGTCTTGCTGAATGGCGAAAGCGCAGCCGCACCCTTGTGATAGGCAACGGCATCCGCACCCTCGGCCGGATAGAAGAACGGCGTATCCATGGGGCCAGGGCCTACCGCCGTCACGGATATACCGCGCTCGCCGAACTCTTTCGCAGCCGCACGCGTGTAATGTTCAACGGGTGCCTTGCTACCCGCATACGTCGCATAAAAAGGGGTGAATGCGCCGAGCAGTGATGTGACGACGGTGCAGATCTTGCCGTGATCATTGAGGTGCTTGCCAGCTTCCTTGATGAAGAAGAATGCCGACTTGCTGTTCACCAGGCTCATCTCGTCATACTCGGCCTCGGTGATTTCCGCGATCGCCTTCTTGAGCACCTTGCCCACCGTATTGATCGCGATATCGGGCCGTCCCACCGCCGCGACGGCATCGGAGAACAGCTTTTCCATCGCGCCGGCGCTCGTCAGGTCGGCCTGCAATGCCACCGCCTTCGCACCGGCTTGCTCGATAGCGGCCACGGTCTTCATGGCATCTGCCTTCGAACCCTCGCTGTTGTAATGGATCGCTATCGCTTTGGCGCCCTGGCTCGCGAGATCGCGAGCGATAAGGCCACCGAGATTCTTGGCGCCGCCGGCGATCAGGACGACCTTGCCCTTGATGCTGTGCTGGGACATGGGACTACCTCGCAGAGTGAACGGTTTCCTGACTCTATAGGGCGGCCAAGGCTGAATAAATCTGGCATTCAAGGCTAGACTATCCACAAATTCTTGCTAATCGGCTGCAGATGGATCGCATCGAGCAACTCCGGATCTTTCTCCGCGTGGCCCACGGCGGTGGCTTCAGCCTGGCTGCGGATCAGCTCGGCCTCCCTCGTGCCACGGTATCCCTGGCGATCCAGCAGCTCGAGGCGCGGATGGGGACGCGGCTGTTCAATCGCACGACGCGCCGTGTCAGCCTGACCCAGGACGGCGAGTCCCTGCTCGACCGCGCGACGGCGCTGGTGGCCGATAGCGATGAACTGGAGCAACAATTCCGCCAACCGGCCGGCGTGGTGCGGGGGCGCTTGCGGGTTGATATGCCGAGCCGTATCGCGCGGCGTTTCGTAGCGCCCGCGCTGCCGGGATTTTTCGAACGGTATCCCGGTATCGAACTCGATCTCGGCTCCGGTGATCGGGCAGTCGATCTGGTACATGAGGGCATCGACTGCGCGCTTCGCGTGGGCGAACTCCCTTCCAGCAGCCTCGTGGCGCGCTCGCTTGGCACGTTTCGCCTCGTCAACTGCGCCAGCCCGGCCTACCTCGCGCGCCACGGCGTACCGCGGACCCCGGCCGACCTCCCGGACCATATGGCGGTCAACTATGCCCTTCCCTCGAACGGCCGGGCGATTCCGTGGGAGTGGGCAGATGGGGAAGAGGTACGCTCACTGGCCATGCGTGGCGCGGTGGCGGTGAACAATGCGGAGACCTATATCGCGTGCTGCCTCGCGGGTCTTGGCCTGATCCAGATTCCCGCATTCGATGTGCGCAGCCACCTGGAAGCCGGGGATCTCGTGCAAGTGCTGCAGCCCTGGCCCGCTCCGCCCATGCCGGTGCATATCGTTTACCCGCACCGGCGCCACCTGTCGCGGCGCGTGCAAGCGTTCAGCCAATGGTTGACCGAGATCCTCACCCCGCATCTGGAAACTGGCGCGCGGGCCTGATCGCGCAGTTACGGCACCGGCGGCTTGTCGACCGGGTGCTGCTCGACGATCTTGTCCACGCGCCAGTGCACGCGCGACGCGTCGGCCGGTGGGTTCTTCACCTCGAGCTCGGTGATCTTCACCAGGTATTCGTTGCCGGGCTTCCAGTCGAAGTTATCGATGGGCGCGTAGTTGAGCTGCCACGGCTGATTCGGCTCTTCGCGGTATTGCAGGCACTCGGTCTTCATGACACCGGCGGTGCATGGCGCCTTCTCGGCGGCGATGTAAATCGTGCGCTCTCGCGAGCCGTGGTGGTCGCCAGTGGTGGCGCAGGCGGCGAGGGCAAGGGCGGCGGCGGAAAGAAGAGCGATGCGCATGACGCGAAGTCCGGAACGAGCAGGCCTACAGAAATACCAGCTTCACGCGGGTACCGCCATCCACGGGGCGTGACGATTCAGGGGCAAAACGATGGCACAAAAAAAAGGGCGCCGGAGCGCCCTTTTTTTCTTGCCTATATGCCTCAGGCGTACAGCGGGTTCGGCTTGTCGACGTCCAGCTTGTATTCCTTGATGGCGCGGCTGACGTCCTTCGCGTTGACCTTGCCATCCTTCGCGAGGGCGGCCAGGGCGGCGTGGGCGATCCAGTAGCGGTCCACCTCGAAGTGCGAGCGCAGGTTGGCGCGGGTATCGCTACGGCCGTAACCGTCGGTACCCAGCGCGGTGTAGCGCATGCCATCTGGCATGAACGCGCGCACCTGGTCGGAGAACTCACGCACATAGTCGGTCGCGGCGATGGCCGGGCCCTGGCGATCGGCGAGCAGGCCGGTGATGTACGGCACGCGCTGCGGCGATTCCGGGTGCAGGCGGTTCCAGCGCTCGGCATCGAAGCCTTCGCGGCGGACTTCCGAGAAGCTCGGCACCGACCAGATATCCGCGGTCACGCCGAAATCCTTCTCGAGCAGCTCGGCGGCGGCGATCACTTCGCGCAGAATCGTGCCCGAACCCAGCAGCTGCACGCGCGGCTCGTTCTTCTTCGGCTTGCCGGCGTCCTTGAACAGGTACATACCCTTGATGATGCCTTCCTCGCTGCCCTTCGGCATGTCGGGGTGGGCGTAGTTCTCGTTCATCACGGTGATGTAGTAGTAGACGTCTTCCTGCTCCTGCATCATCCGGCGCGTGCCATCCTGCAGGATGACGGCCAGCTCGTAGGAGAAGGTCGGGTCGTACGAGATCACGTTCGGGATCGCGCCGGAAAGCAGGTGCGAGTGGCCGTCTTCGTGCTGCAGGCCTTCACCGTTCAGCGTGGTGCGGCCCGAGGTGCCACCGATGAGGAAGCCACGCGCGCGCATGTCGCCAGCGGCCCAGCACAGGTCGCCGATGCGCTGGAAGCCGAACATCGAGTAGTAGATGAAGAACGGCAGCATCGGGGTATTGCTGATGCTGTAGCTGGTGGCAGCGGCCAGCCAGGCGCTCATGCCGCCGGCTTCGCTGATGCCTTCCTGCAGGACCTGGCCCTTCTGGTCTTCGCGGTAGTACAGCAGCTGGTCGGCATCCTGCGGACGGTACTTCTGGCCGAACGGCGCATAGATACCGATCTGGCGGAACATGCCTTCCATGCCGAAGGTGCGGGCTTCGTCGGCGACGATCGGCACCAGGCGCGGGCCGAGCTCCTTGTCGCGGAGCATGAGGTTCATGCCGCGGACGAGGGCCATCGTGGTCGAGATCTCGCGATCGCCCGTGCCCTTGGTGATCTGCTCGAAGGCTTCGAGCGTCGGGGCCTGGAACGACTTGTCGGCCTTGCGGCGACGCTGCGGCAGCGCACCGCCGAGCGCGCGGCGGCGCTCGAGCATGTACTGCACTTCTTCCGAGTCCTTGCCCGGGTGGTAGAACGGCACTTCTTCCAGCTTGTCGTCGGGCACCGGGATGTTGAAGCGATCGCGGAAGGCGCGGATCGCGTCGGTGTCCATCTTCTTCTGGTTGTGCGCGGGGTTCTGCGATTCACCCGCGGCGCCCATGCCGTAGCCCTTCACCGTCTTGGCGAGGATCACGGTCGGCATGCCCTTGGTGTTCACCGCCGCGTGGTACGCCGCGTACACCTTGTGCGGATCGTGGCCACCGCGGTTGAGGCGCCAGATGTCGTCGTCGGACATGTTGGCGACCAGCGCGGCCGTCTCCGGGTACTTGCCGAAGAACTTTTCACGCGTGTAGGCGCCACCGAAGGCCTTGCAGGCCTGGTACTCGCCGTCGACGGTTTCCATCATGAGCTGGCGCAGCTTGCCCGAGGTATCGCGGGCGAGGAGCGGATCCCAGTAGCTGCCCCAGACCACCTTGATGGCGTTCCAGCCGGCGCCGCGGAACACGCCTTCCAGTTCCTGGATGATCTTGCCGTTGCCACGCACCGGGCCATCGAGGCGCTGCAGGTTGCAGTTGATGACGAAGATCAGGTTGTCGAGGCCTTCGCGGCCGGCCAGCGCGATCGCGCCGAGCGATTCCGGCTCGTCCGACTCGCCGTCGCCCATGAAGCACCAGATCTTGCGATCGGACTTCGGGATGAGGCCGCGGTGCTCGAGGTACTTCCAGAACTGGGCCTGGTAGATCGCCTGGATCGGGCCAAGGCCCATCGAGACGGTCGGCACCTGCCAGTAATCCGGCATGAGGTACGGGTGCGGGTACGAGGACAGGCCACGGCCCTTGCCAGCCACTTCCATGCGGAAGAGGTCCATCTGGTCTTCGCTGAGGCGGCCTTCGAGGAAGGAACGCGCGTACACGCCCGGGGCCGAGTGGCCCTGGTGGAACACCAGGTCGCCCGGGTGGTCTTCGCTCGGGGCGCGCCAGAAGTGGTTGAAGCCGACGTCGTACAGCGTGGCCGACGAGGCGAAGCTGGAGATGTGGCCGCCGAGGTCGCCCGGCTTGCGGTTGGCGCGCACGACGGTCGCCAGCGCGTTCCAGCGGATCAGCGAGCGGATGCGCCATTCGAGGGCGGCATCGCCGGGGCTGCGCGCTTCCATGTGCGGCGGGATGGTGTTGACGTATTCCGTGGTCGGGTCGAACGGCAGGTAGCCGCCCGCGCGACGCGTGGAATCGACCATGCGCTCCAGGAGGTAATGGGCGCGTTCCGTGCCATCGTGGTTGATGACCGCGTTAAGCGATTCGACCCATTCCCGGGTTTCGGTGGGGTCGAGGTCCTGGTTGAGCACGTCGTCGATCTGGTCCATGGAAGCTCCGGCTGCGCCCTTGGCGCGCACATGGGGGACTGAAAGAGCCGCTGGGGTGCGGGAAAACCTGTTGATGATATCGCATCGATAAGGCATACGCGGCCGTACGGCCCACCTGAATCGATCAAAATTGGCACAACTGCTTTGCAGGCCGGGGATTTTGGGGACCTCCGGCTGTTGTGGGAGCGCGCTTGCGCGCGATCGGGTCTACGGCGAGAACCCATCGCGTGCAAGCACGCTCCCACGACGTCACATCCTTATGTTTCAGCCAGTTACGACTGACGACGGGTCACACCCGCGCGGATCTGCGCTTCCACGCAGGCTACCGAGGTCATGTTCACCACCCGGCGGACCGTGGCCTGCGGGGTGAGGATGTGGGCCGGCTTGGCCACGCCCATGAGGATCGGGCCGATGACCACGCCATCGCAGAGCACCCGGACCATGTTGTAGGCCGTGTTGGCCGCATCCAGGTTCGGGAACACGAAGACGTTGGCCTTACCTTCCAGGCGCGAGTTCGGGAAGATCCGCTCGCGCAGCTCGGGGGTGAGGGCCACGTCGGCCTGCATCTCGCCTTCGACTTCCAGCTTGGGCACGCGCTCGCGGATGAGATTGAGCGCCTCGCGCATCTTCCGGGAGTTGCGCGTCTCACGGCTGCCAAAATTGGAGTTGGACAGCAGCGCGATCTTCGGCTGGATACCGAACAGCTTCAGGCGAATCGAAGCCTGCAGGGTCGCCTCGGCGATCTGCTCGGCCGTGGGGTCTTCCTGGACATACGTGTCGAGGAAGAAGAACGTGCCCTTCTCCGTCGCTACCGCGGCCATGGCCGAGGCCTCGCAGACGCTGTCGTCCAGGCCGATGATGTCGCGGATGTAATCGAGCTTGCTCTGGTAGGTGCCCACCAGGCCGCAGATCATGGCGTCGGCTTCGCCGCGCTCGACCATCAGCGCCGCGATCACCGTGGGGCGCGAGCGAACCACCGCCTTGGCGGAAGCCGGCGTGACGCCGCGACGCTCCATGATCGAGTGGTACAGCTTCCAGTAGTCCTCGAAGCGCGGATCCGAGTGGATATTGCACATCTCGAAATCCACGCCCGGCTTCAGGCGCAGGCCGGCACGGGCGATGCGCTTCTCGATGACGTCCGGGCGGCCGACCAGGATCGGACGGGCCAGGCCTTCATCGACCACCGTCTGCACGGCGCGCAGCACGGTCTCTTCCTCGCCTTCCGCGTAAACCACGCGCTTCGGATCGGCCTTGGCGCGATCGAACACGGGCTTCATCAGCAGGCCGGTACGGAAGACGAAACTGGTGAGCTTCTCGATGTAAGCCGGGAAATCCTCGATCGGGCGCTCGGCCACGCCGGAATCCATCGCGGCCTGGGCGATCGCCGGCGGCAGCTGGATCAGCAGGCGCGGGTCGAACGGCTGCGGGATGAGGTATTCAGGACCGAAGCTCGGCGGCTTGCCGCCGTAGGCGCGCGCGCTGACATCCGAGGATTCGCGGCGCGCGAGTTCGGCGATGGCCTTCACGCAGGCCACCTTCATGTGTTCGTTGATGACCGAGGCGCCCACGTCGAGCGCGCCACGGAACAGGTACGGGAAGCACAGCGCGTTGTTGACCTGGTTCGGGTAATCCGAACGGCCCGTGGCCATGATGCAATCCGGGCGCACGGCCTTCGCGTCTTCCGGCAGGATCTCCGGGTTCGGGTTGGCGAGCGCGAAGATGATCGGGCGCTCGGCCATGGTCGCGACCATCTCCGGCTTCAGGATGCCGCCGGCGGATAGGCCCAGGAAGATGTCCGCGCCGTCGACGATCTCGGCGAGCGTGCGCTTGTCGGTGTCGCGCGCGTAGCGCTGCTTGTCCGGGTCGAGGTCGGTGCGACCCGTGTGGAGCACGCCATCGCGATCGAACGCGAGGATGTTCTCCTTCTTCATGCCCAGCGTCACGAGCATGTCGACGCAGGAGATGCCCGCGGCGCCCATGCCAGTGGTGGCGAGCTTCACGTCCTCGATCTTCTTGCCGGTGACGAGCAGCGCGTTGAGCACCGCGGCGCCGACGATGATCGCCGTGCCATGCTGGTCATCATGGAACACCGGGATCTTCATGCGCTCGCGGAGCTTGCGCTCGACGACGAAGCACTCCGGCGCCTTGATGTCCTCGAGGTTGATGCCACCGAAGGTCGGCTCGAGGCTGGCGATGATGTCGACCAGCTTGTCCGGGTCGGTTTCGTTGATCTCGATGTCGAACACATCGATACCGGCGAACTTCTGGAACAGCACGCCCTTGCCTTCCATGACCGGCTTGCTGGCCAACGCGCCGATGTTGCCCAGGCCGAGCACCGCGGTGCCGTTCGAGATCACGGCGACCAGGTTGGAGCGCGCGGTGAGTTCGGCCGCTTCCTTCGGGTCCGCCACGATCGCGTCGCACGCGGCGGCCACGCCAGGCGAATACGCCAGCGACAGGTCGCGCTGGGTCAGCAGCGAGGTGGTGGGGGTGACCTTGATCTTGCCCGGGCGGGGAAGGCGGTGGTATTCGAGGGCGGCTTGCCTCAGTTCCTCGGAGATGGCCATGGGATCCTGTGGGACGTAGCGGGTCAATGAGGGGGCGCTGGCCCTGGGCCGGCGCGGCAGGCCACCGATGTTAACACCGCGCCCCCGCCATCCCCTTGCTGCGGTGTGTCGCTTTCCGACAAGCAGTGATACCCGGCGCCCACGTATACGGCGGGCGCATACCTGCATTGCATCGCCATGCGCCTGCGTACGCTGGTCCTCCCGTCATGGCCGGAGGGTCGCAATGCTGAAATTTCCTTCAATCCTTGCGGTTGCGTTGGTAGGACCGGCCATGGCGGGACCCGTCTCTTCGCCGCTCACCGACGCCCGCGCGCCACTGTTCGCCGTCGCGTCCGATGGGCGCGCCGCGGCGGTGGTCGAATTGCCCCTGGCCGATGGCACGCCGTCGGCGTTTCGCATGGTCGATTCGCGCACCTTGCCACCAAGTTTGATGCGCCGGTTCCCGGCCATGCGCAGCTTCCGCGGCGAGGATGCCGCGGGTCGGGTGGCGCGCCTCGATTACGCGGCCGATGCGGCGCGGCTGAGCATCCGGGATGGTGTGCGGTGGTCCCACCTCACGGTGCCGCTGGCCGTGGAGCCGCCGGATGCTTCCTCCGCCCAGCCCGCACGCAGGAACCGTTCCCCGCGCGCGCACGTGATCGCCGGCGATACACCCTGGGCGCCCTGGGCACCGGTGGCCAGCTCCGCCCCCGTTCGCTACGAATTCCGGCTGGCCCTGGCGGCGGGCAGCCGGTTCACGGCCACCCACGGCGGCACGCGCGATGCCGCGCTGGGCGCGCTCGCCCACCTGGCCAACCGGGCGAACGAGGTATTCGAGAACGACCTCGGCGTGCACTTCACCCTTGCGGCGAACAACGAGCGCCTTGTCATCACCGATCCTGAGGGTGATCCACTGCAGCATGGGGAACCGCGCACCGCCGCGGTCGAACTGATTGAGCGCCGGCTCGGTGCCAGTGCCTACGATGTCGGCCATGCCCTGCTCGGCCCGGACCTGTCCGGGGGCGAGTCGGCCACGGGCACTTCATGCAGCGATGCGCGCGATGCCGACCTGTTCGCGACCCACAAGGCCGCGGCCTGGAGCGGCGCGGCCGATCCGGAGACCGCGTTCGCGGGCATGCTGTTCACGCTCGCCAACCAGTTGGGCGCACCGTTCCGGCCGAATGCCTGCTGGCACTGCCTGTCGTTCGACGGCGCCAGCATCGGACGCGTCCGCAGCTGGCTCGGCTCACGCGGCGGCCGTTGCGCGAAGAGGGTGCTGGTCGATGCCGCCGCGCCATGGATCGATCCGCAATCCTGGGAGGAGCCGCCAATGATCCCGGCGCGCACGCCCTTCTGGCTGGACGCAAGCGTCGAAGCGTCCATGCCCGATCGGCGCCTCACGTACGCCTGGGACCAGATCGACGAGACACCGCTGGGCTCCGCCACGCCACCCACCGCGCACAGCCGCCGCGAGTTCACGACCGCCCTGCCCGCCACGGCGCGCTGGATGGATTACCGGCTTTCGGTGCGCGACAACGGTGGCGCCACGGCGACATGGGCCAGCCTGGACCTGCGCGTGCAGGTGATCGACACCAGCCGCCCCTTCGCGGTGCTACCGACGGCCGATACCGCGACGGCTTCGCCGCTGGTCGTCCGCTGGGATCCCGCAGGCACGACATCGCCGCCACTCTCCTGCCATTTCGTGGATATCTCGCTTTCCCGCGACGATGGCGCCACCTGGCAGCCGCTGGCTACCGGCGAACGCAACGATGGTGAGGCGACCCTGCCGGTGCCGGAAGGTGCAGCCGCCGAACGGGCGCGCCTGCGTGTCGCCTGCGACTGGCGCCCGTTCTTTGCCGAGTCCGCGGAGCCGTTCCGCATCGGCTGACCGTGTCAGAGGCCGAGCGAGATTTCCTCGGCTTCCACGCCGGCCATGTGGATATGGTTCACGAACAGCGAAAAGGCGAGCTTCCCGGCCA
The DNA here is from genome assembly GCF_055584245.1 of Luteibacter sp. NPDC104163. Taxonomy (NCBI): domain Bacteria; kingdom Pseudomonadati; phylum Pseudomonadota; class Gammaproteobacteria; order Lysobacterales; family Rhodanobacteraceae; genus Luteibacter; species Luteibacter sp. NPDC104163. Next base: position 141,690 of record NZ_JBVJMK010000011.1, on the reverse strand, counting down.
GGCCGTGCACGTGCTGCATCCACGGCGGGAGATAGCGCGGCGCAGCGATGTCACCGCTTTCGAAATGCGTCTCCAGTGACATCACGTCGTGCAGGGCCAGCTTGCCGGCGAACAGGTTGCGCAGCAGGTCGAGCCGGCGCTGGCGCAACGCCCAGCGGAAGAAGGTATGCACCGCGAGCAGGCCGGTGAGGTACACGTTGTCCTTCGCGAACGCCGCGCCGCCCGTGAGCGGCACGCCGCGAAACACCCGCTGCGCCGAATGGAAGCTATCCGCCACGCTCTGCCCGCACACGCGGAAATAGCGAAACACCTCGACGAAATCCGCGCCGTTCATCGCCATGTCGATCGCCAGGATGCGCAGGCTGATGCGCTTGAGCCGGGAAATATCGATGGCGCCCGACATCAGTTCGGCGAACACCGCGAGACCTTCCTGCGTTGCGGTCACGCGTGGCGACGTGCGCGCCAGCGAGGCAAGGACAGGCTGCTCGCGGCCGTTCAACGCGGTGAGCGAGTGGACGAAGGCTTCGTGCGCCAGCAACTGGTGCCGGTCGTATTCGGTAAAGCGCGCGCCGCCGCGCAGGCGGATGCGGGTCGCACCCGCCGCCGCCTTGGCGGTGAGTTCCGGATCGACCTCGACCGCGATCGTGCCCGGTTCGAAGAAGGCGTCGAGCCTCGCCGTCATGTCGCGGCGGAGCTCCTCGGCGCTGATGTGGCCGGCCGCATCCTCCGTTTCCAGGTCGGCGCCGAGCTCATCGGCCAGGTTCACGAAATACGCCGCCGCGTCGAGATTGCTGCGGGTGCTGCCTGGGATCGCGTCGCCCGGCCGCCCGTAGAGGAGCACCGAGGCGTCGGTCACGCCGTCGGTCCCGGCGGCTTCGAGCATGCGCGAGGCGACCCGCCACGATTCTGCGGTGCGCCGGAGGTAATCGGCGATGGGGTGGTCTTCGCCCGCCTCTGCCTCGATCGCCTCGAGCTCCGCCCGGGTCTCGGAGAGATCCGGCGTGTTGTAGTGGATGACCGGGACCGAGACGCGCCCCGCACTGAACTCCTCGATCAGCCGTTCCTCGACCGAGGCCGGCCACGACACCGTGGGCAGGATGCGGATATTGCGCACCGCCACGAGGAGGCGGTGGTCGAGCGCCGAAAACCGGCGCATTTCGGGGGAAAGAGGGACGGACTCAGCCTTGGCGTGCATGCCCGGGAGTATAGGCCACCCCCGGCACGCGTTAGGAGCGTGCGCGGAACCCAGGCCTCACCGCGATGAGATGTACTTCTCGCGGCGGATATGTTGAACCGCCAGCCCATGCTCCTTCAGCGCCGCAAAGGCCGCGTCCACCATGTTCGGGTTGCCGCAAAGGTAGGCGATATCCCGCTCCGCGGTGGGCTCGAGCTCGGCCAGCATGTCCTGCACGTACCCCACGCGATCGTGGGGCCGCGGGTTCGGGCGGGGGCCGCGGCTGAAGCAGGGGTGGAAATCGAAGCCCTCGTGCTTGCGGGCGAACGCATCGAATTCCTCGCCGTAGAGCAGTTCACCCTCGTTGCGGGCGCCGTACAGCAGCACGAAACGGCAGCCGCGCGAGGCCATCAGCGCCTCGATCTGCGGCAGCATGGCGCGGTACGGGGTCACCCCCGTGCCCGTCGCGATCAGGATATAGCGGGCGTTCTGGTCGCCATCCATCAGGCAGAAACGGCCATACGGCCCGCTGGCGTCGATTGCGCCGCCCTCCTCCAGCCCGCTCAACAGTGCGGTGGCCGCGCCGCCTTCCACGTAGGAAACCGCGATCTCGATGCGCTGGACCGGGCCCGACCCATCGCCCACGGTGCCCACGGAATAGCTCCGCTTGGTCGGCTTGCCGTCGTCGTACTGGAAGTGGACCTGCAGGAACTGGCCCGGCACGAAGGCCAGGGGCTGGCCATCCGCCCGCTCGAAGGACAGGTGCCGCACCGAGGGGGCGAGCATGAAGCTGTCGGCGAGGCGGAGCTGGAATTGTTCGGCCATGGAAAGTCTCTGTTGACGCCAGGGAACAAGGTCGCCCGGCAAAGCCCGGTATAATAGGCGGCTTGTCATCCCGGCGCAGCCCATGACCACTCCTGCCTTACACGTCAAAGATTTACGGAAAACCTACGGCAACGGTGTCGAGGCCCTGAAGGGCATCTCGCTCACCGTCGAGCCGGGGGATTTCTTCGCCCTGCTCGGCCCGAACGGTGCCGGCAAGTCCACCCTCATCGGCATCCTCTCCTCGCTGGTCAACGCCTCCTCGGGCGATGCCGAGGTATTCGGCGTCTCGATCCACAAGCGCCGCAGCGATGCCATGCGCCTGATTGGCCTGGTGCCCCAGGAACTCAACTTCAACCAGTTCGAGAAGCCGTTCGATATCTGCGTGAACCAGGCCGGTTTCTACGGCATTGGTCGCGCGGAGGCATCGGAGCGCGCGGAGAAGTACCTTAAGGAGCTGCGCCTGTGGGACAAGGCGCACCTGCAGGCGCGCACGCTCTCGGGCGGCATGAAGCGCCGCCTGATGATCGCCCGCGCGATGATGAACGAGCCGAAGCTGCTGATCCTCGATGAGCCGACCGCCGGCGTGGATATCGAGATCCGCCGTTCCATGTGGCAGTTCGTCAGCGGGATCAACGCCGCGGGCACCACCGTGATCCTCACCACGCATTACCTCGAGGAAGCGGAGCAGCTCTGCCGCAACATCGCCATCATCGACCAGGGCCGCATCGTCAAGAACACGACGATGAAGAGCCTGCTGTCGACGCTGGACGTCGAAACCTTCGTGCTCGATGTGAACCGCACCGCGGGTGAGCTGCCTGCCCTGCCCGGCGTCACCCTGCGCGTCATCGACGACCACACCCTGGAAGCCGAGATGTCCCGCGCGCACGACCTCAACTCGCTGTTCGCCGCCCTGTCGGCGCACGGCATCACCGTCACGTCGATGCGCAACAAGGCCAACCGCCTCGAGGAACTGTTCGTCCGCCTGGTCGAGCACGGCCGGGAGAACGTCGCATGAGCAACCATCTCGTCGCCCTCGGCACGATCGTCCGCCGCGAGATCGTGCGCATCATGCGCATCTGGACCCAGACACTGATCCCGCCGGCCATCACGATGACGCTGTACTTCGTCATCTTCGGCAAGCTCATCGGCAGCCGCATCGGCACCATGCATGGCTTCACCTACATGCAGTACATCGTGCCCGGCCTGGTCATGATGAGCATCATCACCAACAGCTACGGCAACATCTCGTCCTCGTTCTTCGGCGCCAAGTTCGGCCGCTTCGTGGAAGAGATGCTGGTCTCGCCGATGCCGAACTGGGTGATCCTGCTCGGCTACGTCACCGGCGCCGTCACCCGCGGCCTGGTCGTCGGCGTGCTGGTCCTGCTCATCGCGCTGTTCTTCACCGACCTGCACGTCGCGCACCCGATCACCACGTTCTTCTCGGTGTTGCTCGGTGCCACGGTGTTCTCGCTCGCGGGCTTCGTCAACGCGGTGTACGCCAAGAAGTTCGACGATATCGCGCTGGTCCCGACCTTCGTGCTCACCCCGCTCACCTACCTCGGTGGCGTGTTCTACTCGGTCGACCTGCTCAGCGAGCCGTGGCACAGCATCTCGCTGGTGAACCCGATCCTGTACATGGTGAACGCCTTCCGCTTCGGCGTGCTCGGCGTCAGCGACGTGCCCATCGTCACCGCCTTCGTCGTGATGCTGGTGTTCGTCGTCGGCCTCAGCGCGATCGCCCTGCGCCTGCTCAGCCGCGGCGTCGGCCTGCGGTCGTAAGCGGTGCGGGTCAACAAGTACATTGCCGAGTCCGGCCTGTGCTCGCGCCGTGAGGCGGATGAGCTGCTCCAGGCCGGGCGCGTCATGATCAACGATGAAGTCGTCGGCATGGGCGCCAAGGCGCTCGACGGCGATGTGGTGAAGGTGGATGGCGAGGTGGTCGTCGCCCGCACCGTCGCGCCGGAATCCGCAAAGAACCGCGGCGTCTACATCGCGCTGAACAAGCCAGTGGGCATCACCTGCACCACCGACACCACGGTGGACGGCAACATCGTCGATTTCGTCGACCATCCCCAGCGCATCTTCCCGATCGGCCGGCTCGACAAGGATTCGGAAGGCCTGATCCTGCTCACCAGCAACGGCGATATCGTCAACGAGATCCTCCGAGCGGAGAACCACCACGAGAAGGAATACCTCGTGGCGGTGAACAAGGCGGTGACCGACGAGTTCCTCTCCGGCATGGCGCGCGGCGTGCGCATCCACAACCAGATGACGAAGCCCTGCAAGGTGCGCAAGATCGCGAAGTTCGGCTTCGCGATCACTCTCACCCAGGGGCTGAACCGGCAGATCCGCCTCATGGCCGCCGCGTTCGGCTACCGCGTCACCCAGCTGCGCCGCGTGCGCATCATCAATGTGAAGCTGGGCCACCTGAAGCCGGGACAGTGGCGGAACCTGACCGAGGCCGAGCTGAAGGGGTTGCTCCCGGAGCGCACCCGCTGGTGATGACCGGTTTGTAGGCGGCGTCCTACACGAGACTGAGGCAATCCCTCAGTCGCAAAGCAGGCTTCCGCCGATACCGCGTGTCGAAGGACCTCCCGATACTGTGGCCGCCCGTCCCCACCGGGCATCCCCCACAAGGAAGGAATTCCCCGACATGAAGTCGTTAGCAAGGCTGGCCCTCCTGGCCGGCATGTTGCCCCTCCCTGCATTCGCGGCCCTCGAACACCCCGCCACCGCCGATGTCTACCGCGAGATGCTCCGCCTGCGCGGCACGCCAGGCACGACGCACGCCGTGCCGTTCAGTGAAGCTGCGCTGGGGACGTCCGGGCTGCTCGCGCAGATGCTGCAGGAGCCCGCATCGCCCTACAGCGAGCTTATCCTCGCACCGGCGTTCACCAACGACGTCTGGTGGCCGGAACTGGCCGACCGCGTGGCGGGGGGCCTGCCCTTCGATGCCACCCTGCAGAGCATGCAGTGGCAGCTCGGCCTGACAAAGGCTCGCCCCGGTATCGATGTCGATGTGAGCGCGGAACAGGTGCGCGCGTACCGCGGTCGGGAGGCCGCGGCCAGCGCGGTCAAGGCCGGCATCTCGCCCCAGGTCTTCGCCACGGCGCTCGACCGCCACGCTTCCCGTATCAGCATCGCCGCGAAAGAAGCCGTGGCGGTGATGCTGCTCGGCGAGCAGATGGCCGCGAACCCGCGCGATCGCTGGGAAGCCATGAATATCCGCGGCGACCTGCACGCCCTCTATACCGCGGGAGGCAACCGCCTGCCCGCGCTCAGCGACGAAGATGACGAGTACCTGATGAGCCTCGTCACCGCGGCCATCGCCTCAGGCACCATGAGCGCCGCCGATGGCGTGCAGCAGTTGCCCGCGGCGTACCGCGTCGCGCGCGCCGCCGCCGCATACACGGATGCCACCGGATATGTATCTTCCCGTCCGCTGTGCGCCGCCGACGCGCCGGCACCGGGTCACCCGCACGGTAGCGACGCGCTTGCGGAAGCTGCGCTCTGCTTCGTCGCGGCCACCGACCGAGGTGTGCTGGGCTGGTACCGTGAAGAAATCCACCGGGAGCATGAACGCCTCCGCCGGCAGGCCGCGGGGTCCGGCAACCGCGACAAGACCGGCCTGCTGACGCTGCTGGGTATCGCACTGCCCGTGCTGGATATCGCCGCTCTGGTCGAAGCAGCCGAGCTGTCCGTTGCCACCGAGATTGCGGAAACGAGCGCCGACGTCGACGCGGCGATCGAAGCAGACGCTGCCGCCGCGCGTTCATCTCGTCTCATCTGCGGAGTACGCGCACGATGAAGACGTCGCTGATCATGCCACTGGTCTCCCTTGCCGCACTCGCCGTTGCCTGCGGAGCCCAGGCACAAACGATCAACATCAGTGTCGGTACCGGTCTGGCCAACGTGGCGACGGTGTATAGGGAATCGACCGTAATGGCCGAGGCTTACCGTAAGTACGTCCAGGAGAACGGGACCAAGCTTTCGAACAAGGAGGCCAGGGCACTACGCGGCAAGCTCCGCGGAGCAACGGTGGCGCACATGCGGTACCAGCCCCCGGGCAACCGACCTGAAATCCTCGTGCACGCGCGTAGCGGTCGCTCGATCGAAGGCACGATCGAGCAGCTGACAGGTGCAGGCGGCGGCTCGGGCAGCTCCACGGAGGCCGGAGAAGCCGTGAGCCCCACCGAACAGGCGCGGGATATCGGCGAGGCCCGCTACTACCCCGCCGATACGCCCACCTCCATCCGGGCGGTGAACCTTGAGAGAAAGGCAGGATGGGTCGTCCAGCCGTATCCTGGCGAAGACGGCAGGGTTATCCATGGAGGCGATGCCGAGCTCAAGGCCCTGCGCAACCTTGAATCCCGAATCGCAGGCGACCCCGCGCTGCAGGGCGGCCGCCTTACCGGGTATGTCAGCAAGACCGTGTGTGAGTCGTGCACGCGCGCCTTCGCCGATTTTGCTGAGACATACGGGGTATCCGGGAATGTCTATCACCTGGACGAGACCATCGTGACCGGAGTGGCCGCGAGCCCTGGCCAGCAATGGTCGGGAACGCTCAGGCGCATGCGCACGGCCAATGTCGAGACCGTATTGTCGGACGAGGTGTTCGAAGCAGGCTCGATGGACTGGTGGTCCACACCGTTCGAAGCCGCCCGCGTCGCTGCTGCCGAAGCTGGCGTGCTTGCCATCCCCGCGGCATGTGATTGAGACACCCGGCGAGGCATGAAACGACGCACGCCATGGTGTGTTATCCGCGCGGTAATGGCCTTGCTGGCGATGTCGACGGTGCCTGCCCAGGCAGGCACCGTCGTCGAGGCGATGCAGGCACAGCGCGTCGCCCAACTGGGCGTCGACGCATCGCTTGCCCAGGATGAGGCTTGGTTCGCCCGGCAAATGCTAGTGGACCCGGCATCGCCCTACAGCGATGCGGTGGCACAGCCGTCGTTTACCAATGAAGCGTGGTGGCAGGGCGTGCTGGAAGCGGTCGGTGATGACACCGGTGAGGAAGCGGTCCTGGGCCGATTACGACGCGAGTTGGGCATGGAGCGTGCCCGACCTGGCATCGATGTGACACCCGGACCGGGCTTTCGTGATCCATTCGTCGCAGCGCATGCGACAAAGGCCGGTCTCGACGCCGATATCTTCTGGCGCGTGCTCGACGTGTTCGGCTACGACCTCGCACCGCGCTTCGCGAGCCATGCCATCGGCCTGCAACTCCTGCGGGACGCGATGGCCAGCGTCCCCGCCGACAGGCATGTGGCCGCAGGTATCCGCGGCGACGTGCTGAGCCGGTTCATGCAGGCGCGTGTCCCGTCGGACCTCACCAGGCATGACCTCCGCTACGTCGAAATACTCGTTCAATATCGCATGGTTCACCCGGGACGCGACACGCCGTTACCGACCGCGTGGCGCGTCGCACGCGCGGCCGCCGCGTTTCGCGACGCAGCCGGCTATGTCACCGGGGCACCCTGCCTGCCCGATGCGTCGCCCGATCCAAGGCATGCCGGGTCAGGTGCCGTCGGCGACGATCGCGTGCCCTGCCTCGTCGCGGCCACCGACCGGGCCGTGCATCGCTGGTATGTCGATGCGTTGCGTCGCCCGCCGCCGCGCGCGCCCTCACACCCTCATGGGCTGGCCGCCGTGTTCGGAGCGATCGGCCTGTTTCTTCCGCTACTCGACATGGCTGCCGTATTCGAAGTCGTCGAGGCGGCGATCGCCGACGATGCGGTGTCCCTCGAGGCGGTCGCCGCCGACGACGCAAGCTTGTGGTCGGCACGCGCTCACCGCCTGACGTGCCGCATACCGGAGTAAGGAATATGTTGCTGATGAAAAGCCTGGCCAGCGCAACGCTCGCCGCGCTCCTTGCCTGCTCGCCCGCGCGGGCCGGCAGCGTGAAAACGGATTACCTCGATATCGATGAAGGCTGTGCCACCGCACTGCTCGAAGCGAGCAGCCAGCGTCACGTCGACGCGATGCGTCATATCGTGGCCGAGCGTTATCACGGCACGCATTCGGTGCGGAGGTGGGAGGAGGTCGAGTCCCATCTGCGCACGGCGACGCTGGCGCGCGTGGAGTATGAATACGACATCGGCGGGGCAGTCGCGATTCGCGTCTACCATGCCCTGGGCGGGCAGCCGCTGGGTGACGTGGCGCGCAATGCCTTCGAGGGAGAGGCGCCTGGTTCGCCAGAGTCACCGTCGTCTCCCGGATGGAGCGATTCAGACGACCCGGCCGTTGCCACCTCCGGGCGCATGACCGATGAGGACATCTCGGCGATGGAGGCGCGGGATGAAACCGCGTATTCAGGGTTCGACGAGAGCGACCTGCGCGCGCCCTTCCGCCCGGCTGGCCGGTCGGTACTGAAGCCATACTGGCACCAGGGACGCTACCACGCGTTCGATGCCGAGCAGAAGGCGCTGCGTGCCATCGAGGAAGATATCCTCGATGGACGCATGCCCCGCGGCGGCACCGTGCGTGGGCTGATGAGCGGAGCGCCTTGCGCCACGTGCCGCGAATCCATCAAGGCCTTCGCCGATATCTACGACCTGGATATCACGCTGAGCGGCATGTCACCGACCGTGCCGGTGAGGGTAAAGGATGCGTTGCTTGCATCAGGCCGCGCGCGCATGAAGGGTCCGCGGCTGGTCGATGTCGCCAGCGGGCGCCCGCTCGTCGCGTTCGATGTGCTCGCTGGGGCTCGTGACGCGCAGGTCCGCGAGGGCCTTGGGCCGCTGGCGCACGAGCGTGCATCGCAGGGCACGCGCTGGCAACGGCGTTCGTTCCGGTTGGGTCCGCCGCCGAGGCGGTCGCCCGGTGCGGAGGTGCCTGGCGCCGAGCCTGAAACCAATCCGCCCGTAACCGGGCCGGATTGCTGAGCTCGCATGACCGGTCGATCTCGTGTGGCCGCGTGTACGCACGATCCCGCCATCGGTTCCCGGCAAATGCCCGCCGCGTATGCGGCAGGCATTCGTTCTGCCTCCTGACCGTGCGAGCCGGGTCAAGTCACTCCCTGGGGGACGGATGCGGGGTTAGCGGCAACGCCTGCTCTTCGACGCAATCCACCGCTCCCGTCGCCGGCGTGGCGCCGGGCCCCTGCTCCTCGCGGAGCAGGTTCATCTGCCCACCGTTCACCGCCACGTGAACGCCATTGACGTATTGTTCGCGCTGTCGGCGGAAGCGGGTGTAGGCCGGTGAGCCGGGGCCGAGGTACGTTACGCTGACATCGATATTCTGGTTACCGGACAGCGCCTCGAGCGCGGCATCGCAGGATGGACACGGCAACTGGCTGCTGAAGCCATAGAGAGCGCCGCCTGGCGTGACTGTATCCGTTGCGATATCCAGTTCGATCTTCCTGGCGATCTTTAGCTCCGCATCGCGGCGACGGGCGTCGCGATAACGGTCACCTGGAACCGGCGAATGCGTTACATCGGACCCGAACAACGCTTCGTCATCCCACGCCACCACCTCCTCCGGCGTGTAGGTCATGAAGGCACCGTACGGCAGGGTTTCCAGTGCAGGATGCTGGATGTATGCCTCCCGGTGGAAATCGCTACGACCCGACATGGCATGATAGACGCGCTGATGTTCCACGCCGTCGCGCTGGAAGTAGTACGTGAAGCTGACGAAGGTCGCGGTCTCGAGCCGCCGGCGGAAGCTCGCGAATTCATCGGTGTTTACACGCGCCCCCTGTAGCGCATGCCGATACCACCGCGCCGCCGGGTACGCGTGGGCCATGAACGAAGCCCACACGCGGGCATTGACCGTCCCGTTCGTATCGGTTGCATCGACGACGAACTTGCTGACGGGGCGCGCCGCCGCGCCCATGGATGCAAGGGTCGCGACCACCACAAGCGCGACGCGGGAAAGCTTGATGGATGTCATGGGGCAGCACTCCGGCAGATCAACAGGTTGGCGCGTTCCGTCATGCGCCAGGCATTGATGTCGTTCACCGCTCCCGCCTCGCTTTCCGCTGCCATCTGCGATTCGACCACCTCGGCATGATTCGAATAGTTCAATGCTTCGTCGCGGTAGATCGATGCCCAGGCAGGGCGCAGGTCACCGAAATAGCGGATGAGCCGTGCGGCCTGCTCCGGGTCGGTGAAATCGCTGGGCGGCCGACTCAGTTCCGTCCTGCGTAGCGCACGATACCGGCGATAAACAGCACGGTCCGTGGCTTCAGCGGGGCAGATCGGTCGGCTCAGGTCTTCAGGTACGCGACCTGCCACCGCTGGCGATCGCGCGCCGTCGTCGCTGCACGACATGGAGCCATCATTGTCCGCGTACTGGCTTCCGTGGACCATGGTGGCGCGAGCCAGGCGAAGCGGCGTGGGCAGTTCGCGGTGACCATCGAGGGTTGCGCGGCCAGCACGCCATGTCGAAAGCTCCGAGCGCAACAGCGCGGCCAGGTATGCGAGATCGCTGTCGGGCAGATCGCGCAGGCTCCTGGCCCGCTCGAAGCGCACAAGTACATTTGCGTCGATGCCAAGGCGACGCGCCTTCGTGGCATCCGTCGTAGCCACCCAGCCCTCGAGGATCTGCAGGCTCACCGCCAGCTCACTGCCCAGGGTGATCAACTTGCCACGGGCATCAGCGAAGTTCACTGCGTGCATCCAGTTGTAGCGAGAGACGCCCGCCTTGGAGAGGCTAGCCGCAGGCACCGCATGCATGTGGCCTGGCGTGGGGATGGTGGGATCCCGAAGCACCTGCAAGCCTGGCATCGCCGCGGTCATGCCAAGATCCCAGGCCATCTGCCGGTGCAATGCCTGGTCGTCAGGCAGCGGTGCATCGCTGTTACCGTGGAGCCGGCTTTGCAGGCGCAGCCATGCCGCCTCTTCGCGTTCGCTGGGAACGAGATAGAAGGGGGATGCCAGCGCGGAATAGATATCCGGCGCGCGATTGAGATAGGTCGCGCGCAGGAAATCGTCCGAGTGGAAATCGGCCTCGCTTTCCATGCCGCGCATGCGCTCCAGTGTCCACAGCAGGTAGGTATCGCCAAGTTGCGGCGGTGGAAAGGCACGACCGTCATCCGCCTGTGCGGGTGCTGCCATGGCGACGAGAACAGCCATGGCAAGCGCCGGGTATGTCCGGTGAATCTTCATTGGGCATAGATCCTCGCGCAGGTACCGGCGCTCGGCGGCGGCGTGGGGTGCCCCGGGCCTTCGGGGTGGCGGATATGCACGAGCACCGTATCCATGAACCGGTTTGCGATGGTGCGAAAGCGCCGGTATGCCTCGCTAAGTTCGCCTTCGAGGTAATCGACGTTGATGTCGACGTTATATTGCGCCGAGAACTGGTGCATCACGTGCTCGCACGAATCGCACATGGGCTGGCTGATGAAAGCATGCAGCGCGCCGCCCGAGGTGACGACACCTGCCTGCATGTCACGCTCGATGGTGCGCAGGGCTTTCAATTCGGCATCGCGCTGGTGCTGACCACCCGGCTGGTCACCTTCGACCTCGGTGGCGACCAGGCTGCTGCGATCGCTGGTGCGGAGGTGGGCGTGGATGCGCGTGCTGTCCTGGGCGATGAAGTCCGCCATGGGCCGCCCGGCAGGGCCGAGCGCGGTGAAAGGATTATCCGGGCCGGACATCGCGTAGTAGACGCGGGTGTGCCGCACGCCATCCTTCATGTACGTGTATTCGAATGCGCCGTAGGTGGCGGATGAGACCGCGCGGCCGAATCGATCGAACTTCGTGCGCGAAACCAGGTCGCCGTTGAGTTCATCGAGATACCAGGCGGAAGCGGCCTCCGCGTGGAAGCGGAAGGCATCCAGCAATGGCGTCATGACCAGGTTCTTTGGATCGGTAGCGAAGGCGCGTGTTTTCCACTCAGCGGCGTGAAGCGGCTGGGCGACGATGAACGACAGCGCGGCGGCAAAAAGATAACGTCGTTTCATGAGCCGAGCTCCTTGTCGCAGAGGAACATGAGGCGGCGCTGTGCATAGCGATCCGCGTTGCGGCGCGAGGGTTCATCGTCGGCGAGCTGGTCGGCGACCAGCGACTCCACGATCTCGACGTGTGAGCCGTAAACCTGCAGGGCCTTGTCGAAGGCGCCGAGCCACATGGGCCGCATGGGGCTCAGGGTGCGCGCCATGCGGATGGCCGGCGCGACGACGAAGTTGGAATGCGCGGGATCGACCTGCGACGCGAGGTTCATCTGGTACCAGGTCAGGATGGTGCGATCCGTGGCTGCCACTAGGCACATGTGGCGGGTGTTCTCCGTGGGTGCGATGGCTGCGACGCCCGCGCGCTCGCGGCCACGGTCGGTGCAGGGATCTTCCACATAGCCCTGCATGTCGCGGTAGGTAGCCGCCACGCGTGCCACGCGCAGCGCCGTCGGGATCTCGCGGCGACCGGCCGAGGTCATCTCGCCGGCATGGAACGTCGAGAGCTCCGCCTGCAGGAGGCGCACGAGGTAGACCAGGTCGTAGTCGCGCAGGTCGGCTTCCGAGCGCGCGAGCATGAAGCGTTGCAGCACATCCGCACGCAGGCCCAGCGATGCCCACTGGGCCTGGTCGAAGCAGGCCAGCTTGTCGGCGAGGATCTGCGCGGCTACCGCGTAGCTAGCGGCCACCGCGAACGAGCCCTGGCCGGCCAGGGCAAGCGCCCTGCGGGCGATGTCCTCCGAGACCGCGGCTTTGGCCAGCTGCGTGCCGGCCCAGCGTGCGCCCAGGTCGGGCGCGGGATGATCCGCATCGTCGACACCCGGATACCCGCTCGTCATTCCGAGATCCCAGGCGAGCGCTTCGGTCGCCGTGCCACGGGTGAGCGGCGTACCGCGATCGCTAAGCGTGGCGAACACACGGTTCCACACGGTGCCACGGAAGCCGAACGGTACCGCGCGGATGCCCGTGTAGATGGACAACGGCGCATTGACCATGTCGAGCGTGATGCTCGCGTCCGCGACGAGGTTGTCGTCCGCCGGCTGGCTGGCCAGGCGGTGACCGACCCAGGCCGAGATGATGTCGCCCGCTGGCGGGCCGACCCGGCTGTTGGCGATGGCCGCGCACGGTAGCGCGGCGATGACGGTGAGCGCGGTGACCGCGCCCAGGCAGAGGGTTCGCATGGGATCTCCTTTTCGGTGCGAAGCCGCGGGCGGATGCCGGCGGTTGGCACATTTGAAAGGAGGCGTTGACTGACGGATACCGGAAGGAAACCCGTCGTGTCGTAGGTGATCTCAGTGGCCGATGTAAGTGCGCGCCTATAGACGCGACGCGTTGTGATCAGGTACCGCGTGGCTTGGCTCGATGCGTCGCCACGGCCGTCCACGGGTCGTCCGGCCAGGGATGCCTGGGATAGCGACCCTTCAGTTCCTTCTTCACCTCGGGGTACGTGCGATCCCAGAATCCCGACAGATCCTGGGTGACCTGGATGGGGCGCCCCGCGGGCGAAAGCAGGTGCAACATCACCGGAACGCGGCCATCGCCAACGCGCGGCGTATCGGCCAGGCCAAAGAGTTCCTGCAGTTTCACGGCGAGCACCGGGGGTGCGCCGGGCTCGCTTTCCTGTGCGCCGTACTCAAGGCGGCGCGTCATGCCACTCGGTACCGTCAGTTCGTCGGGAGCATGGGCATCGAGGGCGCGCCGCTGTTCGTAATCAAGCATCGCTGACATCGCGTCAGAAAGATCCGACGCCTGTAACGCCTCAAGCCTACGCTTACCCGAGAGGTAGGGCGCGAGCCATTGCTCAAGCGATCCCGCGAGTGCATCGTCGCTGACATCGGGCAGTCCGAGCTCGGGGCGCCAGCAACGCAAGGCTCCCATGCGTGCGCGCAATCGCCGCGCATGTTCGGTCCACGGCAGGCTGCCTATGCCGCGCGAGCGGATCGCCGACAACAGCACAGGCAACGCGTCGTCACCACTCACCGGCACCGGCCGGCGCGACACCACCAGCGCATCGAAGCGCCGTTCTTCGAACGCCTCGGCGATCTGCCGTGCATCGTCCCAGCGCAGGACGCGCTCGGTGACGAAACGTTCCGCATGCTCGCGTTCGAGCGTTTCCGGATCGAGCGGCGCCGCGGCGTGAATCAGGCTATCGCGCGCTTCAAGGCGCAGGTCGACGACCACGAGCCAGGGCTCGCCCAGCAACGCGCTGTTTTCATGCAGGCGCGCACCGCGTCCGTTCGCCAGCTGATAACGCAAGGGCTGTGCTTCGTCGCGGCGAGCCACCCGGTCGGGAAAGGCGTGCGCCAGCAGGTCGCCGATCGCATGGCTGTCCGGCACACCGCTCGCCGCGGTCTTGACGTTGAGCCGGCGGCGCCAGCCCATCGCCGCCTTTTCGATCGCCGCAAGCGCACCCGAATCGGCGGATGCCAGGCGGGCTGCCCGGCCGCCACCATCGCGCCACAGGTGCAACGCATGCACGCGCTGGCGGAAATCATCGTTGCGCATCGCTTCGCCACGCAATGGCGAACGTGCTTCCGCCAGCGCGAGCAGATCGGCCACCAGCGGACGTTGCTCGATGGCGGCGCGCATGGCGACGGCGCCGAGGCGCGGCGTGGCGCCGAGCGCGAGCATCTCGCGCCCAAGCGCGGTGATCGCGGATACATCATCGAGCGCGCCCAGCCGACGCAGCAGGTCGCGCGCCTGGCCCATGGCGCCCGCGGGCGGCGGGTCCAGCCATGGCAAGGCATCGCTGCCCCAGCCAGCCAGATCGAGCGCGAGACCCGATAGTTCCGTCTGCTCGATTTCAGCGGTGCGCGATGGCTCGAGCCGGCGGCTCTCCGCCCACAACCGATAGGCGCGCCCCTCCGCGACGCGACCGGCGCGACCCGCGCGCTGGTCGGCCGAGGCTTGTGAAATCGCCACGGTTTCGAGCCGGGCGAAACCCGATGCGGGATCGAAGCGCGGCTCACGGGCGAGGCCGCTATCGATCACCGCGCGGATACCGGGCAACGTGACGCTGGATTCCGCCACGTTGGTGGCGAGCACGACCCGGCGCGAACCGGGATCCGCGGGCGAAAGCGCGAGCTGCTGCTCGGCCAGCGACAGCTCCCCGTGCAGGGCCACCACCTCGACGGCCTCATCCAGCCGTTCAAGCATGTTGCGCACGCGCTCGATCTCACGCCGGCCGGGCAGGAACGCGAGCACATCGCCCGGGTTCTCGCGCAGGGCGAGCTGGACGGTGCGCGCCATGTGCTGCTCCACCGTCTCCTGCGAGCGTGCCGGTGGGTAAACGATACCAACGGGAAAGCTCCGGCCCGGGCTGCTCAGCCGCGGTGCACCCAGCCATTGCGCGATGCGCTCGCCATCGAGCGTGGCGGACATGACGACGATGCGCAGCTCGGGGCGCAGGCTGGCCTGCACATCAAGCGCGAGCGCCGCACCCAGGTCACCCGCGAGATGCCGCTCGTGGAATTCATCGAACAGGATGGCGCCGACCCCTTCGAGGGACGGATCGTCCTGGATCATCCGGCCGAGGATGCCCTCGGTCACCACCTCGATGCGGGTACGCGGACCGATGCGGGATTCGAAGCGGATCCGGTATCCCACCGTGCCACCCACCTCTTCGCCCAGCTGCGCGGCCATGAACGAAGCGGCCGCACGCGCGGCGATGCGGCGCGGCTCGAGCATCACGATCTTCTGGCCAGCCAGCCAGGAGGCGTCGAGCAGCGCCAGCGGCACCTGGGTGGTTTTGCCTGCACCGGGCGGCGCCTCGAGCACGAGGCGTGGCCGCTCCGCGAGCGAAGCGACGATATCGGGAAGCAGCGGAGTGATCGGGAAAACGGCTTGCATGCCCCGCTATGGTAGCAAGCCGTCGCCCGGTCGCCCGCCCGAACGGAAGGGCCTGGGCTTAGCCCTCGTCCCGCGCTTTTCCCGTGAACGGCTCAAGGGAGCGGAACCGGCGCCGGTAATCGTCCGCGACGCGGCGCGCGTCCTCCGCACTGGTGATGACACGCGGCGTGATCAGCACGATGGTCTCGGTGCGCTGGTTGTTGTCCCAGCGGTTGCTGAAGAGATGCCCCAGCACCGGGATACGCGAGAGGCCGGGGACGCCGCCGCGCCCGTGCGCACCCATCTCACGGATCAGCCCGCCAAGCAGGACGGTCTGGCCGCTCTGCACCGCCACTTCGGTCTTCAACCGGCGCTTCTCGATCGGCGCGTTGCCCGACCCGTTGGGCTGCTCGCCCACCTTGCTCACTTCCTGGGTGACCTCCAGGTACACCAGGCCGCCCGGATTCACCCGCGGCCGCACATTGAGGATCACGCCGGTCTTCTTGTAGCTCACCTGGCCGACCTCGTTGGCTCCGCCGAGCTGGGTGTTCACGTACGTCTGCGTCACCGGCACCTCGTCGCCCACGAGGATCTCGGCGCGGCGGTTGTTCACGACCACCAGCGACGGTGCCGACAGCGTGCGTGCGTGGGTGTCTTCCTCCATGGCCCGCACGACCGCCTGCAGGTTGCGGTTCACGAACGAATAGAAAAACGTATCCGCACCGCCGCGCTCGGGCGGGTTGCGCCCAAGGCCCCAGCCCTGCTTGTTGCCGGGCTGGGCGGGCTTGCCACTGCCGCTACTCCCCGCGAGCCCCTCGAGATACCACTGGACGCCGAAGCGGAAATTGTCACGCAGCGCCACCTCGAGGATCCGCGTTTCGATCTGCACCTGCAGCGGCACGGCATCCAGTCGCTCGATGGCTTCGCGGATCACGCTCCATTCCGCCGGCCGGGCATGTACCAGCAGCTGGTTGTTCGAATCGACGGATGTAACGCGCAAGCCCCGCGGCCGCTGCCCGTCAGCCGGTGCGGGCTGGTAAAACGAAGGATCGTTTGCTTCGCTCGCTACGCCCGAATACGTGGCATCGGAAGCGCGCGCATCGTCGTCCACGTCACCGGCCTCGCCACCGATCGTCGAACCCTGCAGCCCGGGCCCCACGCTGCCACCCCTGTCCGTGGCCCCTGGCTGGTAGCCGCCATAGATCTGCCCGATATGGCGGGCGAGATCGGCCGCCGGCAGGTTGCGCACATCGTAGACGTACAGGCGGGGCTCGTTGCCACCGCCCTTGTCGATCCGCTCGATCCACTCGCGCACGTGCGTGAGGAAGGCCGGTTGCGTGGCGATGACGACGACCGCGTTGGTCCGTTCGATCGGGAGGAAGCGGACCAGCCCCGCGGCGGGTGAATGTCCCTTCGCTCCGAACACGGACTCCAGCCCGGGAAGGATCTCGGCGGTCGTGGCATGGGCCAGGGGGAACACGCCGACCGACATGCCGCCGACCCAGTCGACATCGAAGGTCTCGATGCTGGCGGCATAGTTATCCAGTTCGTCCGGCGTGCCGGCCATGACGAGCAGGTTGCGCGTCGGGTCGACGAGCAGCAACGCATCCGCCGCGGCGAACGGGCGGACCAGCTTTTCCATCTCGTTAGCCGAGACAAAGCGCAATGGAAACAGTCGCGCCGCATGGCCATCGCGCGGGGCGGAAGCAGCCAGTCGCGGCACCAGCTGCCCCGCGACGGCGTCGCGCCGCGGCACGACATCGTACCGGCCCTGCCGTTTCACCAGCGCGTTGCCTGTCCACGCCAGCAGGGTCTCCAGGATGGGCAGGGCTTCTTCGCGACGGACCGGCTTGGCCGTGGCGAATGACACCGTGCCCGCGACGCCAGGCAGCACCGCGTAGTTCACGTCGAGCACATCCGCGAGTACGGCACGCACGACCGCTTCGATCGGCTGGTTCTCGAAATTGAACGTCAACGCATCGCCGCCCTGTGCGGGTGGCTTCGGCGTGGCGAGCGCCCGCGGCTGCACGAATCGACCCGTCCCCTCCAGCGTGGACGCCACGGCGGCTTCGGTGGGGTGAAGGCCGGTCGCGTCGGCCACGGGCAGCGACGCCGGCACCGGTCGGTCAAGATCGGCGAGCGCCTCGCGCTCGAGGTTGCCCGCCAGCCGCGACGGCGTGGATGTACATGCGGTCGTCAGCATGGCCAGCATCACGGCCATGCCCAGGGTGGTTCGTTCCATTGAACGTGCTCCTCTTTCCATGAGGGGCGCGGTAAGCGCCCGCTATTGCGTGTCCTGCTGCCGTTGTTGCGGTTGCTGCTGCTCGAGGCGGCGCTTCTGCACCGCCTGTTTCAGTGCCTCGATGCGCGCGCGCTGCAGTTCGGCATCGTCCTGCCGGGGTGGCGCGTTGCGCGCGCCGCCTGCTGCCGGCGGATGCGGAAGCGCGGGGCCGGTCATGCCCGTGCTGCCCTGCGGCTGGATGACGCGGACGCCATCGTCGGCCGATGCCTGGGGTGGCTTCGGCGGCGAGCCGGGGGGTTGCTGGCCAGGTGTAGCCCCGGCCTTCGCATTCGCGAGCGGATCCGGCGCCGCCACCTTCAGGGTGAGCTCACGCCGTTGGCCACCCGCATCGAAAACGGCGCTGCGCGGCGTGAGCGACGCGAGTGTCCAGTGCCCATCCTGCAACGCCGTACCTTCCTTCACGCGCACGGTCGTGCCCTTGCCGCGATCGCGCAGCAAGGCCATGTGCAGGTCCGCGGTCATGATGATGCCGGTGAGTTCGAGGTCGCCGATATTGCTCGCACTGTCGTCACCGTCGGCCGCCGCGACGGGCTTGCGATCGGCCATGAAGAGCGGACGCTGCCAGACCTCGGCGAACTGGCCGAGGGGACTCGGCGCCGGCATGGCCGCCGCGCGCATCGGTGGCAGGGCTTCGGGCGTGGCGGGTTCGTCCCAGTGCACGCCGCGACCCACGCCAAGCGCAAAAGCCGCCGTCGTGCCGCCCAGCGCAATCGCGATTCCGGCAAGGATGGGGGTGAGGCGCCGCTGGCCGGCCGCGTTCATGTCGTCGCCTTTGCCGCGGGCGCGGCAGCATGGATATAGCCGGATACGGTGAACTGCACTTCGAGCGGCGCACTACCGCCGTTACGCGCGGCCACCGGGTTGCGATAGATGCTGAAATCCTCGATGAAAAGGTAGGGTGCTTCCGCTTCGATGTCGTGGAGCACCGCCGCCATCGGCTGCATCTGGCAGCGCAGGCTGATGTTGACGGTGACCTTGCGATACGGGTCGCCCGCCTTCTCCTGGCTGGGCACGGGCATCTTCTGCACGACGTCGCATGCACCATCCTCCTTGTGCGCGGCGGCGACATCCACGATCCGCTGCATGAGGCCGGCGGCCGCCGCATTGGTGTCGTCGCCGGAGAGGAACGCATCGCTGCGCGTCTGCCCCTGCTCCAGCGCGGCCAGTCGCTTTTCGAGTTGCGGCCGCTCCGCGATGGCGGCGGCGTAACGGCGCTGCGTATCGCGCAGCTCATCCATCTCGTCGCCCATCGCCAGCTGCGGTGCGACGAACCACCAGTGCACGAACAGGAAGTAAGCGACGACGAGCACGATGGCCAGCAGCAACAGCGCTGCCGCGCGCGACTCGGCGGGTTTCATCTTGCCCAGGGCGATCATGGCGCGGCCACCTTCGCGGTCGAGCCGCCGTTTGCTGGCGCCGCGGGTTTCGCCGCGGCCGCGGGTTTGGGCGTCAATGCCTTGGCCTGCATGTAGAAGCGTTCCTTGCCTGAGGTGGGATCCGTCTGGATGGTGCCCTGGAAACTCGGTTCACCAAGGGTCTTCGCGCCCTTCAGCGCGTCGATGAGCTTCGCCGCCTGCGGGCTCTGGCCCTGGAAGCCGATCTGCCCGCTCGCGTTGAGCGTGAAGCGCTCGAGCCACGTATCGTCGGGCAGGCGCGCCGTGAGTTCATGCAACACCGGCAGCACCGCCGCCGATTCCACCTTGCGCCGGGCAAGGAAGCCGGAGGCTCCCGCGCTTTCCACCAGCCGCTGGCGCAGCGCGCCCACGCGCTTCGCATCGGCCTGCATGGATTCCACCTCATCGCGCATGGCGTTGAGCGTGGCCTCGCGGTTGTGCAACCAGGTGACCATCGCCACGATGGCGAGCACGACGATGCCCGCGGCGAGCGCCAGGTTAAGGCGCCGCCGGCGATCGACGCGGCGCGGCGCGCGTTGCGGCGGCAACACATCGAGCCCCGCCAGCCCCGCCCCCTGGGCGACGTCCACCCGGTCCGGCGTGATGCCGAGCCCGGCCAGTTCGTCCAGCCATGGATCGAGCGCCGCGCGGGGCGTCGCCGCCAGCTCAGCGACGAACCGGCCTTCACCGGCGGATTCGCCCAGGTCGCGCACGCCGTAGTGGATATCGGAGGCACGGAACGGCGTCTGCCGGTCGAGATCGAAGCCGGCGACCTGGCGCAGGTTGTCGCGCGCGGCGAACGGCATGACCAGCCTGCGCCGGAGGACCTGCGCCGCTGGCAGGACGAGCGCGATGTAGCGATCGGCCGGATCGCACGCGGCCAACGCGCGCTGCAGCTCGGCGGCACGGTGTTCCGGCGTATCCCGGTCGTCGGCCGTGGCGAGCGCAATCGACTCGCCTGCCCGGCGAAGAACCCAGGCGTCCTGGCCGCGCTCAATGACGTACCACTGCTGCCCGCCAGCGAAGGCGTAGCGCAGGCGTGGTGGCGCAAGGGCCGCGAGTTCGCCACCCCACCAGCGAAGGAAGCCTGGCAACGCGCTGCCGCGCCACGCGCGGCGCAAGCGGTCAAGCTGTAGCTGGGAAGCATCCTGCAGGGCGGTCATTCAGTATCTCCTTCGCGCCAGCGCAAGATGGCGTAGGGTTGGTTGCCGGATCTTATCCCGCGGAGCCTGATCGTTGATGTCAGGGCGCTCCGTGTCCCGTCTTCGAGGATCGCTTCCGCGTGGATGGTATGGGTCACGCCGTTGCCGCCGGCGATGGCGGCGCCGCCGGCCTGCGTGCGAGCGGCGAGGATCGCTTCCGCGCCCGCGCCACCGAGGCCGGGGATGGCGGCGAGGGCGAGCGGTTGCGCGTGTTCGGTATTGGGCCGCTCACGCCCCGACCAGATCGTGATCGCCGGGGCGATCGCCGCCCAGGTCTTCGCGTCCATGCCGAGCACCATGCGCGCCTCCTCCACCGTCGCGAAGGGGCCGTTGCGCGGGCCGTAATCCAGCCCCGCGGCTTCGTACTGGGGGCGCTTGGCGCCATCGGGCAGTGCGGCGTCGCCGGGGCGCCGCCAGTCCTGCACGGCGGCGGAAAGTTTCGCGGCGCGGTCGCCGTCAGCACCCGCAGCCTTGAACAGGCCGGTAAGCACATCGGCCGAGGCGGCGTTGAGATCGACCTTGCCGTCCTCGTCCACGATGGTGATGGCCACCTTCGCATCGTCGAAAGCGAACGTGTACAGGCGGCCATCCGCGATCCAGCGTGCCTGCGGGTCAGGCGTCTGCAAGCCGGCGATGGCGCGCATGATGCCGGCTTCGGCCGCGTAGTGCGCGCGGGTCTGCGCGAACTGGTAGCGCGCCTGCAGGCCCTCGGTGCGGGCGAGCGCAGCGAAGCCGCCCAGCATGATCGCGAGCAGCGTGCAGCCCCAGAGCACGATGAGCAGCGCGACGCCGCGTTGTCGCCGCCACGCGTTCATCGCGCCACCGGCCCGCGCGAACCGCGCAGCAGCGAAAAACCATTACGGGATGCGGATGGATCGATACGCAGCGGGGCCACCAGCGTGGGAAAGACGGTATTGCCATCCACGTCGAGCGCGAGCCGGACCAGCGAAGGCGTGCGCCGCCCGTCGCCCCACGATGCCGTCCAGTCCGTCGGCTTGTTCTGGTCATCCGTGCCGCGGTAGCTGAAGGCGCCCTTGCGGATGCCACGCATCAACACCTGTGGCTCGCCAAGGGCCTTGGGCTCGCTCCCGTCCGGAGGTAACAGGAACAGGCTCACTTCAAGGCGGTAGCCGTCGCGGCCGTCGGCCACGAGCGCCACGGTCTGCATTTGCGGACCCAGGCGCGAGAGATAACCCGGCATCGGCGCGACGAAGGTCAGCTTGTCTGCCGCCCCCTGGAAAACGATGGGATCGCCGTCATCGGTCTGGTCGAAAGGCATCACCAGCGCCTGTGCGAGCTCGCTGCGCAGGTAGGCCTGCGCCGAGCGGATCTCGTCCATGCGCTCGATGGCCCGGTCGCCGCTGCGGACGATACGCCCCGCCGTGCTGATGCCGGAATAGACGCCCAGCAGCACGATGGAAAGCAGCGCCAGCGCCGCCAGCACTTCCATGAGGCTGAAACCACGTACGCGGCTCACTGGCCCACCGCCTGCGCGCCCGCGAGGCGCAGGGTCGAAAAATGCGCGCGGCGTTCGTGGTCACGTTCGCCCCAGAACACATCCAGGTCCAGCCGGTACATCCGGCTGGCGGCGCCGTTATCCGATGGCGCATCGCCCACGTCGAACGGCGATACGTTGAGCTGCCAGCGATAGGTATCGTCGAAGCGCCCCTCGCTGCTGCCTTCCTGCACGGGGTCGACGATGAACGCGCCATCCAGCAGGGTGCGCGCCCGCAGCGCCGCCTGGGTGCGTTCATTCGCGCGTGCCGTAAGGCTCATGGCGCTGCCGGCCACCTGCATAAGCGCGGCGAAGGCGATGGCAAGCACGGCGATGGCCGCGATGACCTCGAGCAGGCTGAAACCGCCCGCGTGCCGGCGGCCTGGCATGGTTCCCAGCCTCATTTCGGTGCCACCACGCTGACCGCGCCCGTGAGCCAGCCTACGTTGACATGCCACTCGCGCTGGCCCCGCTTCAGCGTGATGCGCCCGCCGGTGGAGCTGCCGTCGGGGAAGAAGCGAATACGGCCCGTGGTCGCGTTGGCCTGGTCCTCGCGCGCGCTGGTGATCGCCACCTTCATGTCGCGCGGCAGGTGGATATCGCCCTTGCCCGGCGGGTGATACGTGGCGGCCGCCACGTTGACTTCGAGCGCCTGGCTCTCGCCTTTGACGATGGCCTGCGTACGCGTATAGCGCAAGGCGGCGGCCAGCTCGCCGCTGGCCGCGTTGACCCGCGCGCTGGCGAGGCCCTGGGTGACGGGAATGGACACCGCCGCTGCGGCCAGGCCGATGAGAAGGATCACGGCCAGCATTTCAAAGAGCGTGAATCCGCGCACGCGCATGGCCGCGATCCTGCCTGCTTACTGCCAGTTGCCGACGTCGGCCGAATAGCCTTCGCCGCCAGCCTTGCCATCCTGACCGTAGAACACCAGGTCGTACTGGCCATGCTCACCCGGGTAGCGGTAGCCGAAGCCGTGGCCCCACGGGTCCTTCAGGTCGGACGGCTTCGCGTACGGGCCCTGCCAGTTCTGCGCGTCGGCCGGCTTGGTCACCAGGCCGTCCAGCGACGCCGGCGGCGTGCCGTTGTCGAGCGCGTAGTTATCGATCTTCTGCGTCAGCGTGGTGAGCTGCGCCTTGCCGGCGCCGTACTTGCCCTTGTCGACATTCTTGCCGACCTGGGTGACGACGATGGCGCCGATGATGCCGATCAGCACGATCACCGCGAGCATTTCCAGAAGCGTGAAGCCGCGGGCGTGGCTGTGTCGCAGGATACGGGTCGAACGCATGGGCAGAACTCCTGTGGAACGTATCGGTCAGTTGATATTGCTGGTGAGGCTGAGCAGCGGCAGCAGGATCGCCGCCATGATGAAGGCCACCATCACGGTCATCACGATGGTGAGCGTCGGCACCAGGGCGGCGAGGAGCCGGTCGATGGCGCGCTTCGCTTCCACGTCGAACGTATCGGCCACCTTGAGTAGCATGGTGTCGAGCGCGCCTGCCTCCTCGCCGACCTGGATCATCTGCAAGGCGAGACGGGGAAAGCGCTCTGTCTGTGACAGCGCGCTGCCCAGCCCGGTTCCGCCCTTCACGCGATCCGCCGCCTGTTCCAGGGCAAGGTCCAGGGCGCGGTTGCCGGTGACCTGGCGGGCGATGGAGAGCGCACCAAGCAGCGGCACGCCGTTCTTCAGCAGGGTGCCGAGCGTGCGGGCGATGCGCGCGGTTTCCACCTTGAGCAGCAGCGGGCCCGCGACGCGCATGCCGAGCAGGCGCGCATGGAAGCGGAGCTTCGCGTCGGGGTCGCGCAGGCGCACCTGGAGCACGAGGCCGCCGATGACGAGCAGCAGCACGATCGCCCACCACCAGTCGCCGATGACCGTGCCCATCGCCAGCACAACCTGGGTAATAAGCGGAATCGGCACCTGCATGTCGGCGAAGATCGGGACGAACTGCGGCACCACGTAGGCGAGCAGCAGGACGAGCGAGCCGAGCACGCCGACCATGAGGAAGGCCGGGTAGATCAGCGCATTGATGATGCTGCCGCGCAACGCCTGCGCGCGTTCGAGGTAATCCGCGAGGCGGCGCAGCGTTTCGTCGAGCGAACCGCCCGCCTCGCCGGCGCGCACCAGGCTGATGTACAGGCGCGGGAAGACGCCGTTCTCTTCGTCAAGCGCCGTGGACAGCGTGGTGCCGCCGCGCACGCGGTCGCGGATGCGCTCCACCATGTTCTTCGCGCGCTCGCCTTCCGGCAGGTCGAGCAGGATGCCCAGCGCGCGGTCGAGCGGCTGGCCCGCGCCAAGCAGCGTCGCGAGCTGGTGCGTGAACTGCGCGAGCTGGTCGCCGGTGAACGGACCCTTGCGGAAGAGTGCCGCGATGCCGCCGCCGGATGCTTCGCCATCGGCGGGTGCGGCTTCCAGCGGCACGTGGCCCTGGTCCTGCAGGCGCGCGACGACGTCTTCGACCGATGTGGCTTCCATGCGTCCGGCCAGCATCTCGCCGGCTGCACTGATGGCCCGGTAACGGAACTGGCTCATGGTCAGCTTTCCTGCGTGACGCGCAGGACTTCCTCGATGGTAGTGACCCCGGCGACGGCCTTGGCCAGGCCGTCCTCATACATCGTGCGCATGCCCTCGGCACGTGCCTGGCGTTCGATCTCGCCGGCGTCCGCCTTCTGCATGACCAGTCGCCGGATCGGATCGCTCATCACCAGGAATTCCATGATGGCTCGGCGGCCGCGGTAACCCGTCGGATTGGCGGCGCTCGAGCCCGGCTTCCACAGCCGGATGGGACGCTCGTCGGTGTAGCGGTGCAACTGGAACTGCTCGATGACCTCGGGCATGGCCTCGTAGGCCACCGCGGTCTCCGGGTCGAGGCGACGGACCAGGCGCTGCGCGAGGATGCCGTTGACGGTCGAACCCAGGAGGTAATCCTCCACGCCCATGTCGAGCAGGCGGGTGACGCCGCCGGAGGCACTGTTCGTATGCAGCGTCGAGAGCACCAGGTGGCCGGTGAGCGCCGACTGGATGGCGATGCGGCAGGTTTCCAGGTCGCGCATTTCGCCGATCATGATCACGTCCGGATCCTGGCGGACGATGGAGCGGAGCGCGCCGGCGAAATCCAGGCCGATCTGCGGCTTGACCTGGATCTGGTTGATGCCTTCGATCTGGTACTCGACCGGGTCTTCGACGGTGATGATCTTCACGTCGGGCGTGTTGATCTGCGACAGCGCCGTGTACAGCGTGGTGGTCTTGCCCGAACCCGTCGGGCCGGTGACCAGCAGGATGCCGTGGGGGCGGTCGAGCACCTCGACGAAGCGGTCGCGGAAGCTGTCCGTGAAGCCGAGCGATTCGAAATCGAACACGACCGACTCGCGGTCGAGGATACGCATGACCACCGATTCACCGAAGCTGGTGGGCACCGTGGAGACGCGCAGGTCGAGTTCCTTGCCCTGCACGCGCAGCTGGATGCGGCCGTCCTGCGGGAGGCGGCGCTCGGCGATGTTCAGCCGCGCCATGATCTTTACACGTGAGATGACAGCGGCGGTTGAGCTGGAGGGCGGCGCTTCCACTTCATGCAGCACGCCGTCGATGCGGTAGCGCACTTTCAGGCGATTTTCGAACGGCTCGATATGCACGTCGGATGCGCGCTGCTCGACCGCGCGCTGCAGGATCAGGTTCACCAGGCGGATGACCGGTGCCTCGGAGGCGAGGTCGCGCAGGTGCTCCACATCGTCCTCGACGGCCGCGCTGCCATCCAGGCTCTCGACGATGCTACCCATCGCCGAGCGGCCCTGCCCGTAATAACGTTCGATCAGGTCGTCGATCTCGGAGCGCAGGCCCACCCGCAGCTGGACGTCGCGGCCCGTGGCGAGGTGGACCGCCTGGAGCGGGTACGGGTCGGCCGGGTCCGCCACCAGCAGGGCCAGCCCGTCGTCGCCTTCGCGGACGGGTACCACGTGGTACTGCTTCAGGAAACGGACGGAGAGCTCGACGTCGGCCGGTGGCATCTCCGGCGCATCCTTGGCAGCGAGCAGCGGCAGGCCGAGCAAGGCGGCCCATGCATCGGCGAGGTCGCGCTCGGAAACGAGGCCCAGCCGGGCCATCAGGGCCGTGAGCGTGCCTTCCGGCGTCTCGTCGTGCAGGCGACGCGCCCGCGCGAGGTCGGTGTCCTTCAGGCGGCCATGCGCGACGAGGTGCGCGCAGACCTGGGCTTCGCCGGGTTCACCGGCCAGCATGTCCCTATGCTCGGTCATCGCAGACATGCTTTCTCACGCTCCGTTCGTTGCGGTATCGATGCCCCCGTTCCTGGGGCCATGGGCCGCTATTGGTAGCACAGACCATGCTTCCGGGGCGACCACGCCACGCGCATCCTGCGACGCGCTGCAACAAAGCAAAGGCCGGCGTCGCCGCCGGCCTTGCAGGGTTTTGGCGACCCCGTGTAGGGGTTCGCCTAGGCCGATTACCAGCCGATGCCTACACCCACACCACCCGAACTCTCACCCCCGCTGACGGCGGCACCGAAGGTGACGCTGGCGTGCGGCGTGATCGACCGTGAGTAGCCGACGGACAGGGCACCCTGCCCCTTGTATCCGCCGACGCCCACGCCGAGGCGGTTGTCACCGCTGACGCCCTGGGCGCTGAAGGCCATCTGCGACATGGCCGCTCCCATCGCGCCTACCTTGTTCAGGCGGTCGTTGAGGTTGCTGAAGCGGTTGTCGACCTCGCGCTTGTACTCGTCGAACGCACCACCACTCACGATGTCGCCGAACTTCTGGTCGGTGTAAGCCTTGGCCTGGTTCAGCGTGCTCGCATCGCCCTGGTCCGCGTAGGACTTGGCTGTCGTCAGGGCCTGGTCCACCTGGCCCACGTTCGCCGCGTCCGTCGGCGCCGTGCCCGCGGCGACATTGGTGACCCGGCGTTCCGCACCGGCCGAACCGACCGAGACCGTGTTCGGCTGGTCGGCGACCGAGTTGGCCCCGAGTGCCACGCTGTTGGTCGCGGCCGCGGTGACCGTGGCGCCCGTGCCCACCGCCGTGCCGTTGTCCGCACCGACCGACGCGTTGTTGCCGATGGCGAGGTCGGTCGTGTCCTTGGCATAGCTGCCGGTACCGATCGACGTGCCGTCACCGGTGCCGGGGACGATCGCCTGGGCGGCGGGCGTGACGGCGGCCGGTGCCGCTGCGGCGGTGACCGCCGGGTTGGTTGCGGCCGGTGCCATGACGGCGTTCACGTGGGCACGCGAGGGGCTGGTCCCGGGCGAGCTCGTCGCGACGGACCCTGCGCCGGTTTCGAGGTTGCCGACACGGCTGTTCAACGAGGTGAGTGCGCCATCCAGCGCCCCGACCGCATCGCCGACCGTGTTGTACGAGCCACCCTGCACCCGATAGACCGGGCCGACGAAACCGGTGGCACCCATCGTGGCGCCGCCACCCAGGGCCATGGCGACGGCATTGCCGGCCACGTTGCCGGAGCCAGAGAAGGCGCTGCTCAGGGCCGTGTTGAGCTGGTTGACGTTCACCGCGTCGGTGCCCTGAGTACCCGCTGCTACGTTGGTGATCTGGCGGTTACTGCCGGATGCGCCGACGGATACCGTATTGGCTCGCGTAGCGACGGAGCCCGCGCCCAGTGCCACGGAGTTCTTCGCCGTCGCCCGTGCGCTGTCGCCGATCGCGGTGGAACCCACGCCCGCGGCGTTAGCCGAGGCACCGATCGCCGTGCCCGATTCCTTGCTGGCGGTGGCGAACGAACCGATCGCGGTGGACAGGTCGCCGCCCGCGCTGCTGCCGGCGCCTACCGCGGTCGAATAGGCACCCGTCGCGGCCGCATCATCCGAACCGTCCTTCGCCCCATCGGCTGCGACGTAGTGCGCAGCGCTGCTCACGCTGCTGGCCAGGCTGTCGAGCTGGCCCTTGTTGGTGGCATCCGTTGCCTGGGTACCCGCGGCCACGTTCGTCACCTGGCGTTCGGCGCCGGCCGCACCCACCGAGACCGTATTGGCGCGGCTCGCGAGCGACCCGGCACCGAGGGCTACGCTGTTCGAGGCATTCGCCTCGGCTTGCGCACCCAGGGCCGTGCTGTTGGCGCCCGTCGCCGTCGATGTCGTACCGATGGCCGTGGCGTTGCCGCCATTGGCGAACGAGCCGCTACCGATGGCGCTATCGCCGTTGCCGCCGGCGAACGCACCGGAGCCGGCGGCGGTGGCGAACTGGCCTGCGGCGGTGGCGTCGTCGCTGCCATCACCGGTGCCGGTAGCCTTGAAGAAGTGGCTGGCGTCGCTCACGCTGCCGGCCACCGCATCGAGCTGGTTCTTGTTCACCGCGTCGGTGCCTTGCGTGCCGGCCGCGACGTTGGTGATCTGCCGCTCCGAGCCGACATCGCCCACCGACACCGTGTTGTCACGATCAGCCCAGGAATTGGCACCCAGTGCCACCGTGTTGTCGCCGATCGCCGAAGAGCCCGCGCCCAGTGCCGTGCCGCTGTCACCCAGCACCCAGCTGTTCGCGCCCAGGGCCACCGCGTTCGCGGCCTCGAGGCCGAACAGGGCGAAGCCGGTTTCGGCGTACTGGCCGATCGCGACGCTGCCGGTGCCAGCGGCACTCGCGCCACCGCCGACCGCCACCGCGCCATCGCTGTAGGCCGCCGTGCCGTAGCCCACTGCCGTCGAGAGTTCACCCGGCGCATAGGCCTGACCGCCGAGGGCGGTCGAGCCGGCACCGGACGCTTCGGAGAGGAAGCCACCGGCGAGCGACTGTTCGCCCTGGGCGAACGCCGCCGTACCCAGTGCCGTGGCGAACTGGCCTTCGGCCTGCGCGCTCGCGCCTACCGCTGTTGCGGCCAGACCCGAGGCCGACGCTGGGCCGACTGCTTCGCCGGTCGCCGTGAGCGTGATCAGCGGATCGCCGTTCTCATCGACGGCCTGGCCACCGATCGCCGTGGCGCTGTTCGCCGTGGCCTGTGCGCCACTGCCATAGGCGGAGGTGTTCTTGCCCTGGGCGGTGGAACCATAACCGCCGGCCGTGGCGCCATCACCCTGCGCGAACGTCGCCGCGCCGAGGGACGATGCACCTACGCCATTTGCGCTGCTGCCGTTACCGACCGCCGTGGCGTAATCGCTATCGGCCACGCTGCTGGCACCGACGCTCGTCGCGCCGCTGCCATCGGCGATGCTGTCGTAACCATTCGCCGTGCTGTCGTCACCAAACGCCGCGCTCGATGCGCCCGTCGTCGTCGAGCGTGCGCCCGACGCTTCGCTGTTCGCGCCGACGGCCGTGCTGTCTTCGCCCGTGGCCGTGGCCAGGCCGCCTACCGCCGTAGCGTTGTTCGCGCCCGCGTAGCTGCCACTACCGATCGCCGAAGCGAAGTCGCCATTCGTGGTCGACACCGCACCCACCGCGGTGGACTGCGTGCCGACTGCAATGGCTTCCGCACCAAGTGCGCTTGCACCCAGCGCCTGCGCCGATGCCGATTCACCCAGGGCGGTGCTGCTATCCGCCGCCGCGTAAGTGTTCCAGCCGATGGCCGTGGCGTAGTCCGCGGTGGCCCATGCACCCGCGCCCAACGCCGTGGTCGCGTAGCCGGTTGCTTGCGCGGTGAAGAAGCCGAAGGCACTGCCGCCCACCGCTACGCTCTCGTCGCCGGTGGCCGTCGCACTTTCACCGACCGCGACACTGCTGATGCCACCTGCGGTGCTCTGCGTACCCACCGCGGTCGAGTAATCACCCAGCGCATTGGCTACCGCACCGAATGCCGAGGATTGCGCGCCGCTGGCGTAGGCACCTACGCCCACTGCCGAGGCCGCGAAGCCACTGGCACTGGCGCTTGCACCGACCGCCGTACCACCGACGTCCGCGCTGGTCGCGCCGGTATCGACCGGCACGCCGCCATTAGTGATCAGCGGATTACCGTCCGCGTCGACGGCGACGCCGCCGACAGCCACGCTACCCGGGCCATTGGCCTGCGAACCCGCGCCGTACGCGGCGCTGTTCTGCCCCGTGGCCGTGGCGCCATAACCGGTCGCCGTGCTGTTCACACCGCTGGCGAATGCGCCGGCACCATAAGCCGCGGCACCGTTCGCCCCCGCGAAGGCACCGGAGCCCGAGGCCACCGCATAGTCGCCCACCGCGGTCGCATCGTCGCTGCCGTCGTTCGCACCGTTCGCCTTGAAGTAGCGCGTGGCACCGTTCACTGCATCGTTCACCTGGCCGACGTTCGCGGCATCGGTGTCCTGCGTACCGGCGGCCACGTTGGTGATCTGCCGTTCCGCACCAACGTCACCCACCGAGACCGTGTTGTCGCGATCGGCCACGGAGCCCGCACCGAGCGCGACGCTGGCAACGCCAAGCGCGGCACTCTGCGTGCCAATAGCCGTCGAGTAATCACCGATCGCGTTGGCCACGGCGCCGAAGGCCGCGGACTGCGCGCCACCTGCAAAGGCGCCCACGCCGAAGGACGAGGCAGCGAAGCCCGCGGCCTGGGCGCTCGCACCCACGGCCGTGCCACCGACATCCGCGCTGGTCGCACCGGTATCCACCGGCACGCCGCCATTGGTGATCAGCGGGTTGCCGTCTTCGTCGACGGCGACACCACCCACCGCGACGCTCCCCGGACCATTGGCCTGCGAACCCGCACCGTAGGCAGCGCTGTTCTGGCCGGTGGCCGTGGCACCGTAGCCGGTAGCCGTGCTGTTCACGCCCGTGGCGAACGCGCCGGAGCCGTAAGCGGCCGCACCGTTAGCGCCCGCAAATGCACCCGATCCGGAAGCCACCGCGAAATCGCCTACGGCGGTCGCGTCATCGCTGCCGTCGCTTGCACCATTCGCCTTGAAGTAATGGCTGGCGTCACTGACGCTGCCGGCCACCGCATCGAGCTGGTTCTTGTTCACCGCATCAGTGCCTTGCGTGCCGGCCGCGACGTTGGTGATCTGCCGTTCCGAGCCGACATTGCCCACCGACACCGTGTTGTCACGATCAGCCCACGAATTCGCACCAAGCGCCACCGTGTTGTCGCCGATCGCCGACGAACCGGCACCCAGGGCGGTGCCGCTGTCACCCAGCACCCAGCTGTTCGCGCCCAGGGCCACCGCGTTCGCGGCCTCGAGGCCGAACAGGGCGAAGCCGGTTTCGGCGTACTGGCCGATCGCGACGCTGCCGGTGCCGGCCGCACTCGCGCCACCGCCGACCGCTACGGCGCCATCGCTGTAGGCCGCCGTGCCATAGCCAAGTGCTGTGGAGAGTTCACCCGGCGCATAGGCCTGACCGCCGAGGGCGGTCGAGCCGGCACCGGACGCTTCGGAGAGGAAGCCACCGGCGAGCGACTGTTCGCCCTGGGCGAACGCCGCCGTACCCAGTGCCGTGGCGAACTGGCCTTCGGCCTGCGCGCTCGCGCCCACAGCCGTCGCCGCCAGACCCGAGGCCGACGCCGGACCCACCGGTTCACCGGTCGAGGTCAGCGTGATCAGCGGATCGCCGTTCTCATCGACGGCCTGGCCGCCGATCGCCGTGGCGCTGTTCGCCGTGGCCTGTGCACCACTGCCATAGGCGGAGGTGTTTTTGCCCTCTGCCGTCGAGCCGTAGCCACCCGCAGTGGCACCATCGCCTCGCGAGTTTGCGGCTGCGCCCAGCGACGATGCACCTACGCCATTCGCGCTGCTGCCGTTACCGACCGCCGTGGCGTAATCGCTATCGGCCACGCTGATGGCACCGACGCTCGTCGCGCCGTTGCCATCGGCGATGCTGCCGTAGCCATTCGCGGTGCTGTCGTCACCAAATGCCGCGCTCGAGGCGCCGGTCGTCGTCGAGCGTGCGCCCGACGCTTCGCTGTTCGCGCCAACGGCGGTGCTGTCTTCGCCAGTGGCAACGGCCAGCCCGCCTACCGCCGTAGCGTTGTTCGCCCCCGCGAAGCTTCCGCTGCCGATCGCCGAAGAGAAGTCACCGCTGGTGGTTGCAACCGCACCTACTGCCGTCGACTGGGTGCCTTCCGCGATCGCTTCGGCGCCGAGTGCGCTGGCACCCAGCGTCTTCGCCGATGCCGATTCGCCCAGGGCGGTGCTGCTATCCGCCGCCGCGTAAGTGTTCCAGCCGATGGCCGTGGCGTAATCGGCGGTCGCCCACGCGCCCGCGCCGAGCGCGGTGGTCGCATAGCCAGTCGCCTGCGCCGTGAAGAAGCCGAAAGCACTGCCGCCCACCGCGACGCTCTCGTCGCCGGTGGCCGTCGCACTTTCACCGACCGCGACACTGCTGATACCACCGGCGGTGCTCTGCGTACCCACTGCAGTCGAATAATCACCGAGCGCATTGGCGACGGCACCGAATGCCGAGGACTGCGCGCCACTGGCGTAGGCACCGACACCCACCGCCGACGAAGCGAATCCGCTGGCATTCGCACTCGCACCAATGGCCGTACCGCCGACATCCGCGCTGGTCGCGCCGGTATCGACCGGCACGCCGCCATTAGTGATCAGCGGATTACCGTCCGCGTCGACGGCGACGCCGCCGACGGCCACGCTACCCGGGCCATTGGCCTGCGAGCCTGCACCATACGCGGCGCTGTTCTGCCCCGTGGCCGTGGCCCCGTAGCCAGTTGCCGTGCTGTTCACGCCCGTGGCGAACGAACCGCTGCCATAGGCGCTCGCGCCGTTCGCTCCCGCGAACGCGCCCGATCCCGAGGCCACCGCGAAATCACCGGCCGCCGTGGCGTCGTCGCTGCCGTCGTTCGCACCGTTCGCCTTGAAGTAGCGCGTGGCGCCGTTCACCGCATCGTTCACCTGGCCGACGTTCGCGGCATCGGTGTCCTGTGTACCAGCGGCCACGTTGGTGATCTGCCGCTCGGCACCGACGTCACCGACCGAGACGGTGTTGTCGCGATCGGCGACAGAGCCCGCACCGAGCGCGACGCTGGCGACGCCAAGCGCAGCACTCTGCGTGCCAATTGCCGTCGAGTAATCACCGATCGCATTGGCCACGGCGCCGAAGGCCGCGGACTGCGCGCCACCTGCAAAGGCACCCACGCCGAAGGACGAGGCAGCGAATCCGCCTGCCTGCGCGCTCGCGCCAACCGCCGTACCGCCGACATCCGCACTGGTCGCACCCGTATCCACCGGCACGCCGCCGTTCGTGATCAGCGGATTACCCTGCGCGTCCACCGCGACGCCACCCACCGCGACGCTGCCCGGGCCGTTCGCCTGCGAGCCGGCGCCATAAGCCGCGCTGTTCTGGCCGGTGGCCGCCGCGCCGTAACCCGCGGCCGTGGCATTGCCGCCACTGGCGAACGAGCCACTGCCGTAGGCGCTATCGCCTGCGGAGCCTGCGAAGGCACCCGAACCCGACGCCGTGCTGAACTTGCCGATCGCCGTGGCATCGTCGCTGCCATCGGCCGCGCCGTTCGCCTTGAAATAGTGTTGTGCATCCGCCGTGGCGGCATCCACCGCATCGACCTTGCCGGACACCTTGGCGACATTGCCCGCCACGGTATCGACGCGTCCATTGACCGTATCGACGCGGCCGTTGACGGTGTCGACCCGCCCGTTCACCGTGTCGACCCGGCCATTCACCGTGGTCACGCGGTTGTTGACCGTATCCAGCTGACGCTTGTTCGTCGCATCCGTCGCCTGCGTGCCGTCGGCGACGTTCACGACCTGGCGCTCGCTGCCACTGCGACCCACGGACACCGTGTTCGCGCGGTTCGCCACGGAATCCGAACCCAGCGCGACCGCGTTGTTCGCTATGGCGCGCGCGCCGCGACCGAGCGCGGTGCTGCCGGTGTTCGCCGCGTTCGCGCCCTGGCCCAGCGCGAGGCTGTCGGTTGCCGTGGCGCGTGCACCCTGCCCCACCGCCGTAGCGAAGTCGCCCGATGCCTGCGCATCCTGGCCTACCGCGGTGCTGTAATCACCCTTGGAGTTCGCCGCCGAGCCGAGCGCCACGCTGTAGTCGCCCGCGGCCTTGGCCTGCGCGCCGCAGGCAAACGCTTCATAACCCTTCGCGACCGGCGCGAGCAGCGATGAGAAACCGCTGCAGATGCTGCCCTGCGCCTTGTTGTTCTGTGATCCCGCCTGGGCCGCGGGGCTGGCCAGCGCGAGCATCGCGCCTGCTGCCAGTGGCAATGCGGCCATGGCCGCGCGGAGACGTCGGGAGGCGCCGCCCTTGCCGTTCGCCCGTGCATGTTCGGATGCGACGACCAGGATGCCGAGCGACTTGTTCCATACCTTGCTGTAGATCGTGTTCACGTAACTTCCTCCCGTGGGTGCCGCCGATGTCGGCGGGCGACGGGGCGCGCCGCGCGCTGCCTCCAGTGCCTGCCGTTTCAATGGAACCCGGGCCGCTCGAGGCGGCCCGGGTTTAGCGCACTTACTTCGTGTAAACCGCCTGCACGGTGACTCCGCTGTAGGCCTTCACGCCGGTCACCTGGAAGTACCAGGTACCCTGCGCGGGGCTTGCCTTGGTGTACACCTCGGCGTTTCCGGCACGGTTGGCCACGGCGGTAAACGCCGTCGCACCCGGTGCCTGCACGGCGATCGAGACATCGCCCGAACCACCCGCGGTGCGGAAGGTCAGCGACTTCGCACCGGCCGGCACCGCCAGCGAGTACGCCTTCGTGCTGCCCGCGGCACCGGACTGGTTGCCCAGGCCGACGTTGTTGCCGAGGCTGATCGCGTCCGGCACCGCCGCATGCCACGCGGCGTACTGCTTCTGCGTCTCCGCATCGCTCAGGCACGCGTTGAGGCTGGATGCCTGCGCCGCCGTGATCAGGCCGGAACCCGCCAGCGTCGAGGCGTAGCCGCGCACGCCGGTGCGGTAGATGGCCAGCGTAGCCGCATCACCCGCGATGGTCTTGGCGTTGGAGATCACGTTGGCACCGACGATCACACCACCCGGCACGAGCGTCGGGATGCCCGTGTTGCAGGTGAGCAGCAACTGGCCCGTGGTGTTCAGGCCCCAGCCTTCATCCTTGAACAGCGCCGGCGTCAGGTCGACGTCGATCTGGCCCATCAGGTCCTGGTTGATCGCGTATTCCATGATCGCGTTCGGCGTCAGGCGCGTGTCGTAGTGCGAGAACGACGAACCCTGCGCAAGAACCGTCGGTGCGTAGAGCTGCACGTTGCCCTGCGCGTCGGCGCCGGCGAGGCCGGTGCCCTTGCCCACGGCACCGGTCAACCCGCTGAGGTTGGCCTTGAGCTTGTTGCCATCGACCTGGCTCACAGCGATCACCGGGATGTTGATCGTGGTGGTCGGCGTGCCTCCCGGGGTGATCGCGCCGGCCTGGTTGTTCGCGATAAGCACGGCGGTGGCGCCGGCCTGCTGCGCGAAGGCCACCTTGTCGGTGAAGTTACAGGTGCCGCGATCGATCAGCGCGATGTGGCCGCTGATGGCCGAACCGTTGGTGATCGCCGTGCACGCATCGGCAGGCGCCGCCTGGACCACGCTGCCGCTGAAGTTGGAAGCGGTAGCGAGCGGCCCGAACGCACCTTGCGCATACTGGTAGCTGCCGGCGGCAGCGGCTGGCGCCGTCACCTTGAACACATCCGGCAAGCCCAGCGCCAGCGGTGCCTCGGCCTTCACGGTCGCACCGGTGAATACCAGGTTGCCATCGTCGAGGGCCGCGGTGACACGCTCCGCGTTGGTCAGGTCGTACCACTTCTTCATCTTCGTGTCGTTGAAGACGAAGGTGGAGTAGATGTCGGGACGCGCGACGCCGTCATCGCCAACGTACGGCGAGCCGGTGGTCAGGCTGTTGAAGCCGGAGAAGCCGAGGCCGTGCGCCATCTCATGCAGCACGACGTTCAGGAAGTTGATCGAACCGGCGGGCGTGTTGCCATCCAGGCCGAAGTACCACTTGGAGCCCTCGAGGCATCCGGTGGAACCCAGTGCGCCGTTGAACTGGCTCTGGATATCCGCCTCGCCCGGGATGCCATCTTCGCCGCTCAGTGCATCGAAGAGCGCCGAGTGATACCAGGTGTTGCGCACCGCGCGCGGCGGCAGCGTACTGGTGTTATCGAAGTAGAAAATGTAGGTGGTGCCGGAGGAACCGAGCACGCCGGATGTCGCATCGCAATCCAGCTTCTCGAAGGTCGCGTTGTTGACGATGGTGACATCGCTCTGGAGCACGGCGCCCCAGACATCGGCGGCGAACTGGTAGACGTTCAGCGCCTGCTTGCCGACCGTGGTGCCGGGGTTACCGCCAACCGGTACCGCCGGGGTCGGATCGTCGAGGCCCTTGCCGGTGCCGACATCCTGGTTGACGATCTTGATCTCCGCGGCGCTCGCGCCCATGGCGCAGAACAAGCCGGCGGCGGCGATCGCGGTGAAGAGAAGATTGCGGCGGATCATTTCACCACCTCCGGCGCCTTCGGCGCGGCCTGCACGCCATGGTCGTCGTGGTGGATGCTGAGGCTGCCATCCGGCTGCCGCTCAGCGACCACGCTGCTCATCAGTTCCTGCGGGACCTTCACGGCCTTGGCGCGTACGCCATTGCCAAGTGAGACGCTGCGGAAGGTCGACTTCGCCTCGGCGGCCGTGCGCGGCTGGCCCGCGGCCAGCTTCGATGCCGTCGCATTGCGCACCCCGAAGGCCTTCGACAACGCGGCCCGTTCTTCCGCCGTCGGTTCGCGCAGACGGCCGGTTGCGGGATCGATCGCGACCTGCACGCCTTGTACGACGACGGTCTGCGGCGCGGCGGTCTTCGGCGCATCGGCCGCCTGGGCCGCTGTCGCGAGGGTGAAGACGCCCGTCAGCACCAGGCCGACGGCCTGTGCCAGTGTTCGTGAATACATTGCCCTTACCTCCCTTTTGCGGCGGCGGGGACCCCTCCCCGCACGCCACGCCAGCGAAGACCCCTCCGCTGGCGCAAGACGGAAAGCCCGCCCCCTGGCCAGGCTCTCCCCACCCACCGGCGCACGGCCGGTGGACGGATTCGCTTACGGCGCGGTGAAGCGCACGAGGACGTTGACGTTGGCGTAAGCCGCCGGGCTGGTGACCGTCAGGTACCAGGTACCCGAGGCCGGCCGCGCGACGGTTACCGTCTCGTTGTTCGTGCCCTTCTTCGCCGAGGTGGTCTCGCTGCCCCCGGCACCGTTCTTCACCGCGATGGACACATCGCCGCTGCCACCCGACGTGGTGAACACGAGGGTGCGGGCGCCGGTCGGCACATCGATGGAGTAGACCGCGGCCGAACCGTCGCCGGACGCCTTCACGCTCGTGCCGTTGGTCAGCACGGTGACGTCGGGCTCGCCGGGGCCGGTGTCGTTGCCGAGCGCCTTGTTCACGGCGGCGTAGGCATCGACGATGCCGGCGCCGATCGGCTTGTCCGGCGTGGACGGGAACTTGTGGGCCGTCGAGGTGAGCAGCGTGCGGATCTGCGCAGGCGTCGGCATGGGCAGGTTCGCGCCCTTCACCGCGGCGAGCATCAGGGCGATGGTGCCGGTGACGTGCGGCGTGGCCTGCGAGGTGCCAGCCATGCCGCCGTAATCCGGCGTCGTCGGGACGGTGAGACCGTCGTTGATGGCCGACCACGAGAAGCCTGCGGAAACCGGCGTACCGGACGACGCGTCGTTCGGGTACACACCGCCGCCTGGCGCGGAAAGCGTCACGCCCGAACCGTAGTTCGAGTAGAACGCCCGCTTGCCGGTGATGCCGTTGGAGGCGACCACGATCACGCCCGGGCAACTCGAGGGCGAATAGTTCGCCGTGTCGTCATCCTCGTTACCGGCCGCGACCACCACGGTGGTGCCACGCGAGATGGCGCCCGTGATGGCGTCCGCCGTGACGTCGTCGTCGCTGCACTTGCCTTCGCCACCGAGGCTCATGTTGATGACCTGGGCGACATGCGTGTTGTCGGGCACGCCATCGACATGGCCACCGGAGGCCCACACGATCGCGTCCGCGATATCCGAGCTGTAGCCACCGCAGTGGCCGAGCACGCGCACCGGGAGCACCTTCGCCTTGTAGGCGATGCCGGCCATGCCGGTGGTGTTGTTGGTCAGCTCGGCGACGTTGCCGGACACGTGCGTGCCGTGCCAGCTGGAGTCTTCCGCGGGATTGTTCGCGTCGACACAACCGCCATTGGTCGCGAGGTATTTGGCATCCGTGGTCCAGTCACCGAGATCCCGGCCACCGGAAACGCGGCCGTCGGCCGCGCGTCCCGATACGTAGCTGTCGCCGATGAAATCGTAGCCCGCATCGGCGAGCGACAGGTCGATGTCGGGGTGGTCGGTGATGCCGGTATCCAGCACGGCCACGGTGACGCCGGTGCCGTCGGAGAGGTTCCATGCGTTGGCGACGTTGCTGCCGCCCTTGTTCGCATAGCTGCTCGCATCGGAGCCGATTTTCTCGGCCGTGCCGTCCGGTGCGCGGAAGTGCCACTGGTAGCGGGCGTAATACTGGTCGTTGACCACGACCGGCGTCACCGCCGCGGCGGCGGAGATGTCACGCACCTTCTGCATCATCACGTCGGCCTGGACGTGCGCTACGGCCGGATCGCTTGCGATCTGGCGGATCAGCGCGTCGGCTTCCGCGGCGCTGAGCTTGCGCGAGACGCGCACCAGGTCGGCGCCCGTGCCCAGCTTGCGACTGTAGCTGACGGTCGGTGCCGCGGCCTTGCCCGCACGCAACGAACTGCTGGTGGAAGCGGCGCGCGATAGCGCGGCGCTTACCGCCTGCGTCGCCGCGGCGGCGTTCGCCCGCTGCGTCGTGCCATCGCGGTACTTCACGATGAAGCGGTCGTAGCTGTTGGTGGCACGCAAGGTGCTGACGTTGAACGTGGCGTGGGGCGCGGCCCCGGCGGCGAACGCGGCTGGCGCGGTGGCCAGGATGAGCGAG
Organism: Luteibacter sp. NPDC104163; assembly: GCF_055584245.1. NCBI lineage: Bacteria > Pseudomonadati > Pseudomonadota > Gammaproteobacteria > Lysobacterales > Rhodanobacteraceae > Luteibacter > Luteibacter sp. NPDC104163. The sequence goes on along the minus strand of NZ_JBVJMK010000011.1, from coordinate 102,775 downwards.
GCGGCGAGCGCCCTCGCGAAAATACGATGTCCCATCTGCACTACCCCTTAGCCCGTGGTACTGCCTGGACGGCCGATTGCGGGCCGCCTTCCTTTTTTGATGCCCATGGCGGGCATCCCCTGCAAAAAAAAGACACTGAGATCCTTCTGACTGAACATCCATGACGACGACTTTTTGACGCCGAAGCGCCAGCCGTCTTCTGAACCTAGCAGCAGGAAAATACGACCGTCAATAATCTGACGCAGGAAATCGTGTCGTCCGAAAGGCCTATCCCCCAATCCACGGCGAAACCGGGTGCGGACGGCCATATATGTTCTAATTCATGGCTTTGCACCGCGATAACGCATCGCCCGGGCGCGTTCCACACTCACACATTTGCGAAATAAATCATGGACTTGATCGACATCGGCGCAAACCTTACACACGAGTCGTTCCACGCTGACCTCGACGCAGTCCTTTCACGGGCAAGCGCGCACGGCGTCGGCCGAATGATCGTCACGGGAGCTTCACGCGATGGCAGTGAGCACGCGCTCACCCTGGCGCGCGCCAGCGGCGGCCGGCTGTTCGCGACGGCCGGTGTCCACCCGCACCACGCCGTCGATTACGACGATGCGACCGACGCCCGGCTGCGCGAGCTCGCCGCGGAGCCGGAAGTTCGTGCGGTCGGTGAGACCGGGCTGGACTACAACCGCAATTATTCGCCCCGCGAAGTGCAGCGCGTGGTGTTCGAGCGGCAGCTGGCGATTGCCGCCGAGTTCGGCATGCCGCTGTTCCTGCACCAGCGCGATGCGCACCACGACTTCCTCGCCCTGCTCAAGCGCTACCGCGATCGCGTGCCGGCCGCCGTCGTCCACTGCTTCACCGACACCGGCGAAGCCCTGCGCGACTACCTGGACCTGGACTGCCACATCGGCATCACCGGCTGGATCTGCGACGAACGCCGGGGCGGACACCTGCGCGAACTGGTCAGGCTCATTCCCGCCGACCGCCTGATGCTGGAGACGGATGCACCGTACCTCCTGCCGCGCACGCTGCGGCCGATGCCGAAGGACCGCCGGAACGAGCCGATGTACCTGGCGCACATCCGCGACGAGGTCGCGAAGGATCGTGGTGAGACGCGCGAAGCCGTCACCGAGGCATCGACGCGCACGGCCGAGGCGTTCTTCCGCCTGCCGTAAGCGCGCTCAGCCCGCGTGGAGGCCCGTGAGCGCGGCCTCCGCGAGGTCCACTTCGCGTACCAGCGTGTGCAGCGTTTCATCGTTGATGGTGTGGTCGCGGCGAAGCTCGAACAGCTGGCGGCGTTCCGCGCGCAACGCGGCAAGGCGCATGGCTCGCTCGGTACCGGCCTCGGCACGCGCCTTGCCCGGCACATCACCCTCCTCGCCCGCAGCCTCCAGGCGCTGTTGGTAGTCGGCCATCACGCGCGCCGCGACGCGCGACGCAAGCGCGATCGCGTCCGCATCACCGCCGTCTTCAACCTTCTTCTGCTCTTCGGCGATGCCGCGCAACGCAGCCTCCGCCGTCAGGGCACGCGCCTTGCGCTCCTCACGCACGCGCGGATCTTCGCCAGGCAACTTCAGGCTCTTCACCGCGAGCGGCAGCCCCACGGCGCCGAACACCAGCGTGCACAGGATGACGCCGCTGGCGAGGAAGATCATGAGGTCGCGTACGGGGAAAGGCACGCCTGGCGCTTTCATGAAGGGCAACGAAAGCACACCGGCCATGGTGATCGCGCCACGCACGCCGGCAAGGGCCGTCGTCCACATCAGCCGCGTGCCGACCTTTGGCCGCTTCTCGCCACGATGCAGCGCGCGCATGAGGACGAAGCGCAGCGACACCCATACCCAGATAAAGCGCAGGATGACCAGGGCCAGGGTAATCGCGACGATGTAGGCGGCGAGATACCAAAGCTCGCCACCACCGGCCTGTTGGAGATCGGTCTTCGCACCGCCAATGATGTTCGGCAGCTGCATGCCGAGGAGCAGGAAGATCAGGCCGTTGAACACGAACTCGACCATCGACCACACCGCGCTGTTCTGCATGCGCGTCGCGACGTAACCGCCCTTCAGCACGTCCGTGTAATTCATCATCATCCCGGCAGCCACGGCAGCGAGGATCCCGGAGACATCGAAATGCTCCGCCAGCAGGTAGGCCGCGAAGGGCAGCAGCAGGAGCAACGCCACCTGGCTGGCCGGATCGACCTCGCCGCTCCAGCGCACGAGCCTGCGCCGGAACAGCCCGAAGGCGACCGCCACCAGCGCGCCGGCGGCCACGCCGCCAACGGCCGTGATCGCGAAGTCGCGTGCGGCGTGCAGTGCGGAAAAGCGCCCGGTGATCTCCGCCGCGACGGCGAACTGCAACGCGACGAGGCCCGATGCGTCGTTGAGCAGCGCTTCGCCGGAAAGGATGTGCATCAACCGCGGCGGCATGCGCGTGCCGCCGGTGACCGACGACATCGCCACGGCATCCGTGGGTGAGAGCACCGCGGCAAGTGCGAAGGCGACCGCGAGTGGCACCGTGGGGATCATCCAGTGGACGAAGTACCCCACGCCGACGATGGTGAACATCACCAGCCCCACGGCGAGCGCGAGGATCGGCCCGCGCAGCAGGAACAGTTCGCGCTTGGGAATCCGCCACCCATCGGCGAACAGCAGCGGCGGGATGAACAGCAGGAAGAACAGCTCCGGATCGAACTCGACATGGACGCCGAACGGCCGGGCCAGCACCGCGCCGAGACCAATCTGGATCAGTGGCAGGGGAAGGCGAAAGGGAAGGATGCGTACAACGGCGCCGGACAGGGCGACGACGAGGAGCAACACGAGAATGGTGATAACGAGATCCATGCGGGAAACGTAGCGAGGCGAGACTGAATCCGGCAAGCGATAACTGGCCAGGATCGCAAGATCATGCCATTTCCTACGCACAATCAGTAACTTATCGCTACGACTTCACTCTTCGCGCCCTCTGGTGCTCCAGGCACAACGACAACAGCAGTCTTTCCCCCTGGTCTGGGCCGCTTCCCTGGAGAGAGAAGCGGCCTTTATTCAACTGTTCCACGCGAAAGAATCCCGCGTAATAACTCGCCACGCATGAAACTTTTTTAATTCTTCCCTTAACAAAAAACGCAACCTTGCAGCCACTGAAAGGCAAACCCAGCCTCGCAACCGCCTGGCTGTTCGCAAGGCACCACCATGGCCTATGCGAATTGCCATGATGCAAGACATCCAATTCCCTGCGTTCATGAAATCCGCATTGAGTGGCGTTCGCTGCCGCGCGTAGTTTTTGCTCGCATGTTGCCGTTTTGTTAACGCAACACGCGAGGCAACGACAGCGCCGGCCGACACCCCGCCAAGGTAAGCGGCCCGGTTTTGCATCATTTGGCCAATGGCCGGGGAGAATGAATGAATACGCGTCATAACCACAGGCAGCCAGGCCGGCGCACGCTCGCGCTCGCCGTCGCCATGGGGCTGGGCTTCGCAAGCAGCGCTGCTTTCGCGCAGAGCACCGCAGGCAACATCTTCGGCACCGGCCAGCCGGGCACCACCGTAACCGCCACGAACACGGGCAGCGGCGTAAGCCGCTCAACCACGATCGGCAACGATGGCCGCTTCAACATCGTTTCGCTGTTGCCGGGCGATTACAAGCTCACCACCAGCGGAGGCGCCGCCGCGCCCACCTCCCGCGACGTGCAGGTCGTGGCGGGCCAGGGTTTCAACGTGAACCTGGCCGCCGCTCCCGTCACGGCGGGCAACGCCGAGGACCTCAGCGCGGTGTCAGTCACCGCGAATGCGCTGCCGCCGATCGACGTGGCTTCGGCACAGACGAGCACCGTGATGACCGCCGCGCAGATCAAGCAGCTGCCGCTGGCGCGTAACCAGACCGCGGTAGCCCTGCTCGCGCCCGGCGCGACGAAGGGCGACAGCGCCTTCGGCAACCTCGCTTCGTTCAGTGGCGCATCGGTCGCGGAGAACAGCTATTACGTCAACGGCTTCAACGTCACCAACTTCTTCCAGAGCCTGACCTATTCGCAGGTTCCGTTTGAAGCGATCGATTCGGAAGATATCCAGGACGGTGGCTACGGCGCCCAGTACGGCAATTCGACCGGCGGCGTGATCTCGGTGAACACCAAGCGTGGCACGAACACCTGGCAGGGCGGCATGGATTTCACCTGGAATCCGTACCAGCTGCAGGCGAAGCAACCGAATGTGTACCTGCAGAACGGCGCGCTGCTGCAGAACAACCGCCACAACAGCAACTACCTCATCGGCAACAACCAGTCGGGTAATGCGACGGACTTCGGCCAGCGCTGGAACGCGTGGCTGGGTGGCCCGCTGATCAAGGACAAGCTCTTCATGTTCGCCCTGGTTGGCGGAACGCGTACCGCGGACGAGCACTACGGCGACACCACCGGTGGCGGCAGCTTCAACAAGACCACCATCAAGGATCCGCGTTACCTGGTGAAGCTGGACTGGAATATCAACGACAGCAACATCCTGGAATACACCGGCTTCAGCGACACCAGCACCCAGCAGCAGAGCATCTACGGCTACGGCTACGACGACAACAACCAGCCCTACCGCAGCGACTACCTGGGCCAGGTGTACGACAAGACGGGTGGCATGACCAACATCCTCAAGTACACCAGCTACATCACCGATGACTTCACCCTCACGGCCCAGTACGGCAAGAGCACCAACAAGCGCGTGAGCACGGCGACGGCGGCCGACGGCACGGTCGAGTCGTATGACGGCAATATCTTCGATGCCGCCAACTCGCCGGGCTGCCCGGCGATCACCGACTCGCGCACGCCGGTGACCAACGGCGCCGCGGGCTACCCGCACTGCTCGTTCACACCCACCGGTTCGCTCAACACGCCGGACGGCGAGGACAAGCGTGAAGCCGGCCGCATCGATTTCGAATACCACCTCGGCGACCACGAACTGAAAGCCGGCTGGGCGCGCGACCACTTCAAGACCGACACCGGTACCGCTTATGAGGGCGGCGCGCTGTACCAGTACAGCTCCATCCCCGAGGATATCCTCGGCCATGCGCCAGGCCTGGATCCGTCCGACAGCGTCGTCCGCCAGACCGTGTTCGCCACGGGTGCCAAGGTCGGTATCACGCAGAAGTCCTACTACCTCGAGGACAACTGGCACGTCACCGATAACTTCCTGGCCCGCATCGGCGTACGCAACGATGCCTTCGAGAACACCAACAGCCTCGGCCAGACCTATGTGAAGCAGGTGCACAGCTGGCAGCCGCGGCTGGGCTTCTCGTGGGATGTGCACGGCGATTCGACGCTTAAGATCTACGGCAGCGCGGGCGATTACTCGCTGCCGCTCGACGGCAACGTGGCCCTGCGTGGTGCATCCGCCTCGCTGTACCAGATCAAGTACTTCAGCTATACGGGCGTCGATCCGGTCACCGGCGCACCGATCGGCCTGGGTGCCCTGCCCCCGGCCTATGCGGCGGCCTTCCCGGCACGCACCGGCACCACCTATGCAAACGGCGAGGCCGGCCTGGTGCCCAACCCCACCGCGGTCGCCACCCAGGACCTGAAGCCGTTCAAGCAACGTGAGTTCATCCTCGGTGCGCAGCAACAGGTCGAGGACTGGACGCTGGGTGTCAAGGCGATCTACCGGAGGATCCTGACCGGCATCGACGACTCGTGCGATTTCCGCCCGATCGCCAAGGCCGCGAACGCGCAGTATGGCCTGAACCTCGATACCACGAGCCTCACGCCCGCCGACGCCAACGTGCCGGGTTGCTACATCTTCAACCCGGGCAGCGCGGTCACGCTGACCACGCCGGTGGATGCGACAGGGCAGCTGTACAAGATCCACCTCACCGGCGACGACGTGGGCGAGCCGAAGTACAAGCGCGCCTACGAGGCCCTCCAGCTCACGGCCGAGCGCAACTTCGACAACACCTGGTACCTGAAGACGTCGTACGTGTGGTCGCACCTGCGCGGCAACTCGGAAGGCGGCGTGGATTCCAGCAACGGCCAGGCCGATACCGGCACCACCGAGCTGTTCGATTACCCGGAGATCATGGCGGGCTCGAACGGTTACCTGCCCAACGACCGCAAGCACACCTTCAAGGTCTACGGTGCATGGCAGATCAGCGACGAATGGCTGGTGGGCGCGAATGGCGTCTTCCAGACCGGCCGCCCGGAGAACTGCTACGGCCTGAACCCGATCGATGCGGTGGTCAACGGCGGCTATGGCTCGGGTGCGTACCTGTACTGCGACGGCATGATCGTGAAGCGCGGCTCGGTCGGCCGCACGCCGTCCTACTGGAACATCGACCTCAACGCCTCGTACAAGCCGCAGTGGGCGAAGGGCGTGACCTTGTCGGCCAGCGTATTCAACGTGTTCAACAAGCAGCACACGACGACGATCAACGAAGTGGGCGAAGACCCGAACGGTGCGCCGCTGACCAACAGCACGTACAAGGTCCCGACCGGCTTCCAGTCGCCGCGTTACGTACAGGTCTCGGCCGAGTACGACTTCTCGCTCTAGGCATCACCACAAGAAGACAAGGCGCGCGGCCCCTCCCAGCCGCGCCGCCTTGCAGATCTCCCCGGATTGCCGCCCGCTCCCACGGGCGGCATTTTTTTGGGCTTCACGCCGTCGCCGGGCGCAGCCGCGGCGCCAGGACGAACACAGCGATGCCGAGCAGGATCAGCACGACGCCCACCCAGATCGCGGGCGGGAAGCGTTCGCCAAAGGCGAGCCATGACGTGGCAATGCCCGAGACGGGAACGAGCAACGACAACGGCGCCACCGCGGAAGCCGGATAGGTCTTCATCAGGTGATTCCAGATCGCATAACCGAAGATCGTGGTCACGTACGCCTGGAAAAGGACGGAACCGGCGGCAGCCCAGGTCATGTTCGCCGCGAGCGCGGTGAACGGCCCGCTGCCTTTCGCCAGCAGGGTCAGGAGCACGAGCGCGGGGACCGCGAACGCGCTGGTCCAGACGACGAAGGCCAGCATGTCCGCTGGACGGAAGCGCTTCACCAGCAGGTTGCACAGGCTCCAGTTAAGCGCCGCGAGCAGGATGAGCGCGGTGCCAAGCGTGCTGGCCGTACCCGGCGCCGCGTGGATCACGGTGGCGAGGCCGGCCACGGCGAACACCATGCCGATGACCTGTGGCGCCTTCACCGGCTCGCGGAACACCACGGCGCTCAGCAGAACCGTGAGGAATGCGGCGAACTGCAGCACGAGGGACGACAGACCGGGAGACATGCCGTGCGCCATGGCGATGTTCACGACACCCCACAGGCCAGCGCCGAACAAGACGCCATACGCAGCCATGGCCAGAAGCGGAACGCCCGCCGGGCGACGCACGAAGAAGATCAGGGGAAGCGCCGTGAACACGAAACGCAAAGTGGTCAGTACGAACGGATCGAGCGCACGCAGGCCAACTTCGATGACCGAGAAATTGCTGCCCCAGATGAGCGTCACCAGGATGCCAAGCAAGAGATGGAGCGGGCGCATCGTGCATTCCTTCGCTGTCGTAAGACCGACATCGTAGGACGTGCCAAGTTCGCTGCCTACAAGATCATTCTTGTGAAGCCTTGTGGGAGCGCGCTTGCGCGCGATGGGACTTGCGGCACCCCCATCGCGCGCAAGCGCGCTCCCACCATCAGCTGCGCGGCACGCTGATCGACTGGTTCGCCGTGACGCGGCGGGAGATGGCGTAGTAGATGAGGTTGCCGATGCCGGTGCAGGCGGCGAGGACGGCGACGACGCCGGGGTTCACTTCATCCCAGCCGGCGGCCTGGATGATGCCGAAGCCGATCGCCACGACGACCAGTACGGCGCCCCAGCGCAGGGCCGACTGGCGGCGCTGGTTGAGTTCTTCCTCAAACCACTGGCGCTGCAGGTCGCCGGTCATGCCGGCCTGGATCATCTTCCCGCGGAAGCGGGCCTCCACGATCCACTTGATCACCAGGGCGATCGAGGCGAACAGGCTGATCGGTACGAGGAAAACGACATTGTCCATGGCAGGGCTCCTGGCGAAGGTGGGTCTTGGGAACATGGATACGTCCAGGCCATGACCGGTTGCACTGCAACCGAACGCCGATTGGGCGTATCCCTTACCCCCATGGACGATCGCGCGACATGATTGAGGACCGCACCCTGGTCGAAGCCGTACTGGCGGAGGCGCCGGGAGCGTTCGCGCGCCTGGTCCGGACCTACCAGGGCCTGTGCTGGCATATCGTCCAGCGCATGGTTCGCCAGCCGGACGATACGGCCGAGCTATGCCAGGAGGTGTTCCTGCGCGTACATCGCACGCTCCACCAGTTCCGCTATGAGAGCCCCTTGCGCGCCTGGATCGGCCGGATCGCCTACCACACGGCCCTGCGCCACCTGGAACGCAAGCGCATCGACATCGTGGACCTGGGGGCGGACAAGGACGGCCAGGCGTTCCTGGAGAACCTGGGCGACGGGGCCGACCTGGAGGAGCGCATGGGCCAGGACCAGGCCGATGCCCTGCTTCACGCCGCCATCGAGGCGCTCCCGCCGGTCCAGCGGACGGTGCTGACGCTTTACCATCTGGACGAACTCTCCATCGCGGAGATCGCCCAGGTCACCGGCATGGCCACCGGCACGATCAAGAGCCATTTGTTCCGGGCCCGCCTGCGCCTGCGCGGCGAGCTGGAACCAAGCATGGGAGTTACCGCGCCATGAAAGACATCGATTTCCGCACGAACCACGCCGCCGAGAACGAATGGCAGGCGCAGGAACGGGGTGATGGGCCGTACGCCGCCATCCGCCGCGCAGCCCGTCAGGGCATGGAACCCGCCTTGCCTCCCGATTTCGCCGAGCGGGTGGCCGCGACGGCCCAGGCCCGGGCGCGCGCCCTGCGCCAGCCGGCCCGGCTGGAAAGCTGGCTGATCGGCGTGCTGCTCGCCGTGCTGGTCGTGACCGGCGGGGCCGCCATGGTGTTCGACGCCCGCTTCCAGATGACCCTGCGCGAACTCGACGTGCCGGGCGCGGCCTGGTTGCTGGGCCTGGCCGCCTGCGCGGCGCTGACCCAGGCCATCGCCTTGTTACCCGGTTCCCGCCGGCAAGGCTGACGGTTACTCGTTCTCACCCTCGAAGCGCAGGTGCTTCACGCTGCGGCCGTGGCGACGGACCAGTTTCAGGGCTTCCACGCCGACCTTGATGTGCTTCTCGACGAACTGGGCGGTGACCGTGGCATCGCTCGCTTCGGTCTTCACACCCTCGGGGATCATCGGCTGGTCCGAAACCAGCAGCAGCGCGCCGCACGGGATGTGGTTGGCGAAGCCGGCCGCGAAGATGGTGGCCGTCTCCATGTCGATCGCCATGCTGCGGGTCTTGCGCAGGTATTCCTTGAACGCCTCGTCGTGCTCCCATACCCGGCGGTTGGTGGTGTACACCGTACCGGTCCAGTAGTCGTGGCCGAGGTCGCGGATCATGGTGGAGACCGCGCGCTGCAGCTGGAACGCCGGCAGGGCAGGCACTTCCGGCAACAGGTAGTCGTTCGAGGTGCCTTCGCCGCGGATCGCCGCGATCGGCAGGATCAGGTCGCCAATGGCGTTCTTCCGCTTCAGGCCACCGCACTTGCCCAGGAACAGGGCCGCCTTGGGCTCGATGACACTTAGCAGGTCCATCACCGTGGCGGCATTGGGGCTGCCCATGCCGAAGTTGATCAGGGTGATGCCATCGGCCGTGGCGTTGGGCATGGGCCGGTCGCGGCCACGCACTTCCACGCCGTTTTCCTCGGCGAAACGCTCGACGTAATGGCCGAAGTTGGTGAGCAGGATGTGCTCGCCGAAGCCATCCAGCGGCGTACCCGTGTAACGCGGCAGCCAGTTGGTGGTGATTTCGTTCTTGGTTTTCATGGGGAACCCGGTGCCGATGCGCCGGCAAGGGGGTGGGCCTGGAGGGCCTGGCCGGCGCGGTTACCGGCGACGCCACGCCGGCAAGATGCCAAATTCATTCGGGCAAGTGTAGCATCCGGCGCAGCGGGGTGGGCAGGGCGCAATGGGTGCCCGGGCATGCCGCCAGGCCGGCAGGGCCTGACGAGATGGGGGTACGACCCGATGCGGATTGGTGTGGCGATTGATGCGGCCGTCGACGTGCCGCAGGACTTCGTGGAACGCAACGGCATCGCCGTGATGCCCATCACCGTCAAGGTGGATGGCCAGAAGTTCAAGGATGACCGCGACCCTTCGGAGATCCTGCGCTTTCGCAACCAGAACCTCGGCAGCAAGAGCCATTCGGCCGAGACCGAAGCCAGCAGCGTGGACGATGTGCAGAACCTGTTCCTCGAGCGGCTGGTCAAGGAATACGACTGCGTGGTCTGCCTGACGATCATGGCGACGCGCAGCCCGATCCACGACAACGTGATCAAGGCGAGCTTCGCCATCCTCAAGAATTACCGCCCCGTGCGCGAGGCCGCCGGCATTTCCGGCCCGTTCCTCATGCGCGTGGTCGACACCCGCAACATCTTCGCAGGCGCCGCGCCCGCAGTGGCCGAGGCGGTGCGCATGATCCAGGCGGGCAAGTCACCCGCCGAAGTCCGCGAACGCGCGGCGCATATCGCCGACTGCTCCTATGGCTACATGCTGCCGCGCGACCTTAACTACCTGCGCTCGCGGGCGCGCAGCAAGGGCGACCGCAGCGTGAGCTTCCTCAGCTCCATGCTCGGCACGGCGCTGGACATCAAGCCGATCCTGCGCGGCCACCGCGGCGAGACCGGCCCGGTCGGCAAGGTGCGCGGATTCGAGCACGGCGCGCAGGTGCTGTTCGATTACACGGCCAAGCGCGTGCAGGCTGGCCTGCTGGTGCCCTCGCTCACGCTGAGCTACGGCGGCGATCTCGATGACATGCGCAACCTGCCGGGCTACAACGCGCTAGTACGCATCTGCGGCGATGCCGGCGTGGAGATGCTGGAAACGCCGATGAGCATCACCGGCATGGTCAACGTGGGCGAAGGCGCGATGACCCTGGGCTTTGCTTCCGAAGACCACGTGGCCGACTTCTGAGCATGCGCGCCGGTTGCGTCCTCGCGCTGCTCCTTGCCTTGCCCATGGGCAGAGCGCAGGCGGAAACCGTCTACAAATGCGTGGCCGGCGGGCAGACGATCTACCAGCAGGCGCCGTGCGCGAAGCAGCAGCACCAGGAAGTGCTGCAACTCACCGATTCGACACCCGCCGACGGGCGCGTCGCACCGATGCCAACGGCGCCGCCATCGCGCGATCAGCTGACGGTCACCGACGAAACCCCGCCGCGACCGGCCGCGCCGCTGCCCACGCTGTACCTGTGCGTGCGCGCCACCGACGGCAAGACCTACACCAGCAGCAACGGCCATCCCGATGCCTATGCCGCGCCACTCGGCGTGCTTGGTGCCGTCGACAACGGTCTCGCGAACACCTACGGAAGCCGCAACGCCGCCGTGTCCTCGTTCCCGGAAATCAACCGTGGCAAGGGCAATGCCGCCGCCATCGCGACCAGCAACTACGTGTGGGTGCGGGACCAGTGCCGGCCGATGTCGCCTGCCGAAACCTGCGGCGCCCTGCGCGACCAGAACGACGTGAACCAGAAGGCCATGCGCAACGCGTTCAAGAGCGAACGCGGGCCGCTGGATGCTAAGGATGTGCAGCTGCGCTCGCAGCTGCAGAATTGCGGCTGATCAGAACCCGTAGCGCAGGAACCCGCCATCCACGCCGATCACCTCGCCGGTGACATAGCTCGAGGCCGGCAAGCAGAGGAACGCCACGGCGCCAGCAACTTCTTCGGGCTCACCCACGCGGCCCATGGGCGTGCGGTCGAGCACTTCATCGAGATAGTCCGCATCAGCCAGGGCGGGGTCGGTGCGCTGCGTGCGGATGTACCACGGCGCCACCGCATTCACACGGATGCCGTCTTCGCCCCACTCACATGCGAGGTTGCGGGTGAGCTGGTGGATCGCGGCCTTGCTCATGCCGTACGGTGAGCCCGTGCGGACATGCTGGATACCCGACACCGAACCGATGTTCACGATGGCCGCGTGCGTGTGTTCGACGAGATGCGGGTGCGCGAGGCGGCACATCTCGTAGGTGGAGAACACGTTGAGCTCGAAGATGCTGCGGTAGTCGTCCTCGGTGTACGCCAGCGTGGACTTCACGATGTTGCCGCCGACGTTGTTGACCAGGATCGACAGTTCGATCTCCATGTCGTTGACCCAATCGAAGACGGCGAGGCGGTCCTCGTGATCGGTCAGGTCGGCAGCCATCACCAGGATATCAACCTCGGGGCATTCCTCGGCCAGCTCCTGCGCGGCTTCCTCGAGCGCATCGTCATCCCGCGCCACCATGAGGACGTTGGCGCCGAGCACGGCGAGTTCGCGGGCACAGGCATAACCGATGCCCTTGCTGGCGCCGGTCACCAGGGCCGTGCGGCCATCGAGCCGCCAGGCGGCCATTCGTGGATGCATCTGGGAGTCCTCCATGCCGGTGATCGTACCGTATGACCGAGGCAACGGAAGCCACGATCCGCGATTGCGCTCAGGCCCGCGCGGCGGGAGACTCACGCCCTACTGCCTGAGGACCACCGCATGATCCGCTACACCCTGCCGCTGGCGTTCATCGCCACCTGCGCCGCCTGCTCCAAACCGCCGCAGCCCGCCCAGACGCCGCCCGCGCCCCAGGCGCGCGTGGAAACCCCCTGGGACAGCCTGGAAGCGCAGAAGAAAAAGGCACAGGACGTGCAGAAGACGGTCGACAAGCAGGCGGAAGACCAGCGCAAGGCGGTTGACGCGCAGACGCAGTAGGAACATCGGCGCCCGGCGGGAACATCGCGCGCAAGCGCGCTCCCACAACGTTCCTTGGGAGCGCGATGGCGTTGTGGGAGCGCGCTTGCGCGCGATGGCCTACGGGGCCGCCGCGTTACCGCGGCGAACAGAAGCAGTAAGCGTACACGTGCGGCTTGCCCGCTTCCGCCGTGCGGAACAGGGCAAACTCCGGCGCCAGCTTCGGCAATTCGGACACCCACGCCGGCAGGTGCACGCCCCACGAGACGACGACGCGCGCCTCGGTGCTATCGCCCACGTTGGTGAGGAAGCGTTCGAACGCGCCCATCGGTTTTTCCGCGTAGCGCACGCTGAAATCCTTGCCGAGCTTCGCCTGCTCCGCGGCGTCTCGCACGGCGTCATCCAGGCTGCCCAACTTGTCGACCAGGCCACGCTGCATCGCCTGCTCGCCGGTCCAGACGCGGCCCTGGGCGATCGCGTCGATCGCAGCGAAATCCTTGCCACGCGCCTGCGCCACGCCGCCGACGAAATCGCGGTAGCCCTTGTCGATGATGCTCTGGATGAGGATGCCGACCTTCGGATCGAGCGGACGGGTCACGTCGAACGCGCCAGCGAGCGGGCTGGTGCCGACGCCATCGCTCTTCACGCCCAGCTTGGCCAGCGTATCGGGCACGGTGAAGAACATGCCGAAGATGCCGATGGAGCCGGTGATGGTGTTCGGCTCGGCATAAATGCGGTTCGCATTCATCGATATCCAGTAACCGCCGCTGGCGGCGACGTCACCCATCGACACCACGACCGGGATGCCGGCTTCGCGGGTGAGTTCCACCTCGCGACGGATCTGCTCGGCGGCGTACACCTCGCCACCGGGCGAATTCACCCGCAGCACCAGCGCGCGTGTGCGGCGGTCCTCGCGGACGCTGCGGATCAGGGCTGCGGTAGAGTCGCCGCCGATCGTGCCCTGGGCCTGCTTGCCACCGGTGATTTCGCCTTCGGCCACCACGACCGCAACGCCCGGTGACGTCTGCAGCATGTCGACGGTATTCAGGCCGCGATCCGAAAGGTAGGTTCCGAGCTCGACCTGGCGGAAGCCCGTATCCTTGCGACCCGCCGGCACGCCTTCCTTGCGCAGCATGCGCACGATGTCCTGGTCGGAGGCGATGCCATCGGCGAGCTTCTCGTCGACGGCGAGCTGGGCGAGGCTGCCCTTCGCATCGCGCACGCGCTCGGCCAGGCCATCCACGTCGGCGCGCAGGGCGGCGGCATCGATATGGCGCAGCTTCGCCACTTCATCGATCCAGGTCGTCCACAGGCCGCCCAGCCAGAACGCATCGGCTTCTTTCGATTCGGGCGACGCGTGGTCAAGGATGAAAGGCTCGGCCGCGCTCTTGAACTGACCGACGCGGAACAGGTGCACCTGCACGCCGATCTTGTCGAGCAGATCCTTGTAGAACAGCCGGTAGTTCGCGAGGCCGGTCGCGATCACGCCGCCCTGCGGGTCGACATAGATCTTGTCCGCGTGGGCGGCGAGGTAGTACTGGCCCTGTTCCAGGTTCGCACCCCACGCGATCACCGGCTTGCCTGCGGCGCGGAAGCGATCGAGCGCGGCACCCACTTCGCGCAGCGCGGCGAACCCGCCAGCCTGCAGCTTGTCGGTGCGCAGCAGGATCCGGGTGATCCGGTCATCCTTCGCCGCGCTATCGATGGCGCGGACCAGGTCGCGCACCTGCACCTGCTTCACGCCATCGCCGGACATGCGCGAGAACGCGCGTGACACGGGATCGGCGCTGTACTGCTCGACCAGGGCGCCATCGGGCGCCAGCACCAGTACGGTCTTCTCCTGGATGGCATCGGCACGGCTGCCGATGAACACCAGCAGGAAGAAGATGCCTAGCGCGCCGAAAAACAGCACATTGAGGATGATGAGCCGGGTGATGTTCAGGCCACGGCCCAGCCCACGCAGGAACCGGCCGAAGCCGTTACGGCGCGGCGGGGGTACCGGCGGCACGGACGACGGGCGTCCGGGCAGGGGCGGCGGCGTGGTGTTCAGCGGATCCGGCATCGTGGGCTTTCCTTCCGAGTTACGCGCAGCGTAGCGCGTTGCCCCGTCGGCATCACGTGTGGAATGGCACGGGGGCGTCGCCCACGTCCTCCGGCCAGTCGGCGCGGCCGCTGGTCCGCCAGAACCTTGCGAAAAGGAGCACCGCGGCCACGGTCAGGCCGGCCACCAGGCCCATCCACATGCCGCGCGCGCCCAGGCCGCGATCGAACGCCAGGTACCAGCCCACGGGCATGCCGACGATCCAGTAGGCGAACAGGGTGAGCGCCATCGGCACGCGGGTGTCCTTCAGGCCACGCAGCGCGCCGTTGGAGGCCACCTGGATGCCGTCGGCAAACTGGAACACGCCGGCCAGCAGCATCAGTTGCGCGGCCGTCGCGACCACGGCCGCATCGCTCGTATACAGCCGCGCGATGGGTGCCGGAATCAGCATCATGATCCCGGACGAGAACAGCTGCGTGACCAGCACCAGCAGCAGGCCGGAAAGGCCCGCATAGCGGACGCCGGGCGCATCACGCCGCCCCGCCGCATTACCGACCCGCACCGTGATCGCCATGGAGACGCCGAGCGGGATCATGAAAGCGACCTGCGCGACATTGAGCGCCACGTGGTGGGCGGCCGACACGGTTTCGCCCAGCCGGCCGATCATGAGCGCGACGGCGACGAACAGGCCCGCTTCCATCAGCAGGGTCACGGCCATCGGCACGCCGATATGCAGCAGCTGGCGGATCTGCTTCCAGTCCGGCGCGGCCATGCGGGTACGCAGGTTGAGGTCGCGGTAGTTGCGATGCAGGAGCACGTACGTCGCGAAGCCGATCAGCTCCAGCCACAGCACGGTGGCCGTGGCGATGCCGCTGCCGCGCGCGCCAAGCGCCGGCAGGCCCAGCTTGCCGTACATCAGCACGTAGCCGAGCGGCGCCAGCACGATCGTGCCGCCGATGCTGAAATACATGGAGGGACGCGGCATGGAAAGGCCATCGGAAAGCCCGCGCAGCGCGAAGTACACCGTGAGCGCCGGCGCGGCAAAGGCGATGGCATGCAGGAAGGCGGTGACGTCCGCCCGCATCGATTCCACCACATGGAAAAGTCCCATGAGCGGCGAGGCGTGCCATACCGCCACGCCCAGGATCAGGCCAAGCACCAGCGCGATGTACAGCGCCTGGTGGAAGACCGGGCCGATCTCGCCGCGGCGGTTGGCGCCGTCCAGCTGGGCCACGGTGGGTGGCACGGCCATCATGGTGCCGATGCCGGCCACGATGGCGAGCACCCAGATGTTCACGCCGGTGACCACGGAGGCCTGGGTGTGGGCGCCCTGGTGGCCAGCCAGCACCGCGTCGACCACATTGGGGCCAACGGAAGAAAGCTGCGCGGCGATGATCGGCAGGGCCAACCGGGTGGTGGCGCCGATCTCACGTCGCGCGCGGGCGCGGTCGATGGGCATGGGGGAGACACGACGAATGGGCCGCCCATTGTACCCGGCCGCATGCCATCATCCGCACGGTAAGGGGACAATCAACGGGGAAACCAGCGGATGAACGAGCTCAAGCCGTCACCTGCGCTGCATTGCGCGAACTGCGAAGCGGTGCTGCAGGGTGAGTTCTGCCACGAATGCGGCCAGTCGATCCACAGCGTGCTCAAGCCTGTCTCGCGCATGCTGGAAGACGCTGGCGACATCTTCTTCCACATGGACGAGCGCATCATCCACACGGTGCCCCCGCTTTACACGAAGCCGGGATTCCTGACCCTGGAATACTTCTCCGGCCGCCGCGTGCGCTATATCGCACCGTTCCGGCTGATGTTCGTGTTCTGCCTGCTGTGCTTCTTTTTCATGCACGTGGCGATCAACGGCATCAAGATCGGGGAGCATGAAGGCACCGATCCGGATACCTTTGCCCAGTTCGCTGCGGCGACTTCCGCCGATGACGTGCACGAGATTTACCGCAAGGAGATCCGCACGCTGCTGGCGACCCAGGCCGATCCGAATACTCCGGCACTGGTCAAGAGCGGCCTGATTCCCGTGCAGAACCTGGTCCGGGACGCGGCTAACAAGCGGCTTGCCGAGCTGAAGGCGCCGCCGATCGAGCCGCTGGGCAAGGGCGGCGAAGACAACGTGCAGCCGATGACGGTGAAGGTATTCGGCGACGAATCGGGGGACTTCCGCTTCCACATTGGCTGGCTGCCTGAATCTGTCAACGGCCGTCTCAACGCGGGCCTCGATCGGCTGAAGACCAACCTGACCCTCGCCTCGAGCTCCGGCCCGCAGAAATCGGAGGCTATCCACCGGATCGTGGAAGGCATCTTCGGCGTCCTGCCGCAAACGATGTTCGTGATGCTGCCGGTGTTCGCCCTGTTGCTGAAGGTGTTCTACCTGTTCCGGCGCCGGCTCTACGTCGAACACCTGATCGTGGCCCTGCACAGCCACGCCTTCCTGTTCTTTGCCCTGATGCTGCTGACCCTGCTGGGTTTCGCCAAATCGGCCATCGCCACGCATGTCCCGTTCGCCGGGTCGATCATCGGGCTGGTCACCTTCGCCATGATCGTCTGGATGCCGGTCTACCTTTTGCTGATGCAAAAGCGTGTGTACCGCCAGGGATGGGGCATGACTATCCTTAAGTATGGATTGATAGGCATCGTATATTGGTGGCTCCTGATTTTCGCCCTGACCATCGCCATCATCATCGGCATCTCACACTAGGATTTTTTCCTAAGTAGCAAGCGGTTGTGCACAGGCGCCGAGGTCCCTTCGCCTTTGTCAAGGTTTTGCGGACGCGCGGTGAACCGGCCGGGCATCGTAATTTTAACCCGTTGATTTTATGCTATATTTCAGCTTGGTTAAAATGTGTTCAAGATGATCGGCACGGCTCTACCAAGCGCCTGGAGGCCCTCCATCCGAAGCTCATCCACAGACTTATCCACAGCACTTGTGGATAACCTTGAAAGGCCCCGACGGACGGGCACTTAGGCCGGATTCCTCTCCCCCGGCACCTCATTCGCCGCCAAGCCCGCGCCCCCGTGGTTAATCATTGACCAGCGAAATCGCTGGACCCCGTTAAACTAGGCCTCGCATGTCATCCGTTCTTCGCGTCGCCCTGCCGGTCCCCCTGCTCACCCTTTTCGACTACCTGCCGCCCCTGGCCGGGGTCGCCGGGGCGGGTTCGCGCGTGCGCGTGCCGTTCGGCCGTGGCGAGATGGTGGGGATCGTGATCGACCCCGCCGCCGAGCCGGCCGTTGGGGCGAAGCGGCTGAAGCGGGCCAGCGAGGTGCTCGACGAGGCGCCCCTGCTGGATGCCGAGCTGCTCGCGACGCTGGCCTGGGCCGCCGACTATTGGGCCGGTGCGCCCGGCGAGGCCGTGGCCAACGCCCTGCCCCTTGCCTTGCGTGAGCCGAAGCCCCTGCCTCCGACCGGGCGCGAAGTCTGGGCGCTGACGCTGCAGGGCCGTGCCGCCCGGGATGCCCGTAGCCGCAAGGGTGGATCGGCCGCGCTGCTCGATGCCTTATATGACGGCCCGCGTGCGGCCGACGAACTGGGGTTCGCGCTGCCCGACTGGCGCGCCGCCGCGCGCCGGCTGATCGAGGCCGGCCTCGTCGAGAAGCTCGAACTCAGGGAAGGCACCCTACCGGCGACGCCCGCCCCCGGCCCGGCGCTCAGCGAAGAGCAGGCGCGCGCCGTCGCCGCCGTCGCCGAAGGGCTCGGGCGCTTCCAGCCTTACCTGCTGGATGGCGTTACGGGCAGCGGTAAGACTGAGGTCTATCTCGCATTGATCGAGAAGGCCCTGGCCGAAGGCAAGCAGACGCTGCTGCTCGTCCCCGAGATCGGGCTGGCCCCGCAGACCGTGCGCCGCCTGCGCGAAAGGCTTGGCATCGCCATCGAGGTCCTGCATTCCAACCTGGCCGAAGGCGACCGCGCCCGCGCGTGGCTGCGCGCCCGCGACGGCAGCGCCCGCGTGGTGATCGGTACGCGCTCCGCGGTGTTCACGCCGCTGCCGAACGCCGGCCTGATCATCGTCGACGAAGAACACGATCCTTCTTATAAGCAGCAGGAAGGCTTCCGCTACCACGCCCGTGACCTGGCCCTGGTACGCGCCAAGGCCCACGGGGTACCCGTGGTCCTTGGCTCGGCGACACCCTCGCTGGAAAGCCTGGCCAATGTCGAGGCCGGCCGCTACGAGCGCCTGGTGCTGCGCGCCCGCCCCGGCGCCTCCCAGCCCACGCGCGTGCAGATCGTGGACATGCGTGCGCAGCGGCTCGACCACGGGCTCTCGCCCACGCTGGTGAACGCGGTGGCGGCCTGCGTCGGTCGCGGCGAACAGGCGCTCGTGTTCCGCAACCGCCGTGGCTACGCACCGGTGCTGCTCTGCTACGACTGCGGCTGGCACGCCGATTGCCCGCGTTGCGAGCGGCCGATGACGCTGCATGCCGGGCGGCGCCGGCTCATCTGCCACCACTGCGATAACACGATCGCGCAGCCCGCCGCGTGCCCGGCCTGCCAGTCGACCAACCTCAGCCCGCAGGGCCAGGGCACCGAGCGCCTGGAGGAGGCGCTGGCCGAGCGCTTCCCGGAGATCCCGGTGGTTCGGATCGACCGTGAAACCACCCGGCGCCGCGAGGCCTTCGGCGAAATCCTCGACGGCCTGCGCGAAGACAAGCCGGCCATCCTCGTCGGCACGCAGATGCTCGCCAAGGGCCATGACCTGCCGAACCTGACACTGGTCGCCATCGTCGGCGTGGACGAGGGGTTGCATAGCATCGACTTCCGCTCGAGCGAGCGGCTGGCGCAACTGGTTGTCCAGGTCGCCGGCCGCGCGGGGCGTGCATCGCGCCCGGGTAGCGTGCTGCTGCAGACCCACCACCCGGACCACCCGATGCTGCATGGCCTGCTGCGTGGCGGCTATGCGGCCGTGGCGACTGACCTGCTGGCCGAGCGCAAGATCCTGGAACTGCCGCCGTTTTCGCACCAGGTGCTGCTGCGCGCGGATGCGCACGGCCGCGCGGAGGTGGATGCGTTCCTGCACGAGGCCCACCTCGCCATCGGTGAACCCGGCGACCTGCGCCTCTCCGGCCCCATGCCCGCCCCGATGCCGCTGCGCGCCGGCCGCCACCGCGGGCAGCTGCTCGTGGAAGCGGGGACGCGCGCGCGCCTGCACGCGTTCCTGCGGCCCTGGCAGCACGCGCTGGCCGGCCTGCCGAGCGCCCGCAAGGTACGCTGGTCCCTTGATGTGGACCCCATCGACCTATATTGAACATGGTGACCGATACCATCGGATGCCTATCCCCGCCGCCGTCCCGGCGCGACAATCTCTTTCCCCACAGGTAACGGAAGCTGCCATCGTGACCAGCCAACTCGAACAACTGCGCAAACTCACCAAGGTCGTCGCCGACACCGGCGATATGTCGGCCATGAAGACCTACAAGCCGGAGGACGCGACCACCAACCCGTCCCTGCTGCTCAAGGCCGCTGGCATCCCCGAGTACGCTCCGTACATCGATGAGGCGGTGAAGTGGGCGAGGGAACAGAGCAATGACCGTTCCCAGCAGCTGATCGACGCCGGCGACCGCCTGGCCGTGCTGGTGGGCCGCGAGATCCTGAAGATCGTCCCGGGCTACGTCTCCACCGAAGTGGATGCCCGCCTCTCGTTCGATAAGGAAGCTTCGATCGCCAAGGCCAAGCGCCTTATCGGCATGTACAAGGATGTGGGCGTCGACCCGAAGCGCGTGCTGATCAAGCTCGCTTCGACCTGGGAGGGCATCAAGGCCGCCGAGCAGCTGCAGAAGGAAGGCATCAACTGCAACATGACCCTGCTCTTCAGCTTCGAGCAGGCCGTGGCCTGCGCCGAGGCTGGCGCGTACCTCATCTCGCCGTTCGTCGGCCGCATCTTCGACTGGTACGTGAAGAACACCGACACGAAGACCTACGCGCCTGAGGAAGACCCGGGCGTCAAGTCGGTCCGCCGCATCTACGATTACTACAAGACCCACGGTTACAAGACGATCGTGATGGGCGCCAGCTTCCGCAATATCGGCCAGATCCAGGCCCTCGCCGGCTGCGATCGCCTCACCATCTCGCCGGACCTGCTCAAGCAGCTCGACGAAACCGACGCCGACCTGCCGGTGGCGCTGAAGGACACCGGCAAGAAGGCCGAGCCGCCGGCGAAGCACATGACCGAAGCGCAGTTCCGCTGGGGCCACAACGAAGACGCGATGGCCACCGACAAGCTCGGCGAAGGCATCCGTAACTTCGCGAAGGACCAGCGCAAGCTGGAGGAACTGCTGGGCGCGAAGCTGTAAGGCTGCGCGTTATCCGAGTTCAAGAGGGCCCTTCGGGGCCCTTTTTTTCGCCCGCTGTCGTGGGAGCGTGCTTGCACGCGATGGCGCTGCGGCAAGCCCCATCGCGTGCAAGCACGCTCCCACAACTATCTCTCATGGATCTGGCACCCACGGGTTTATCCCACGGATCGCCCGTACCATGGCCACCATCGCTTCGACCACCCGCCCGCAGCGCTGGCAGGACAAGCTGAAGCCTGGCGCACTGCTGCGCACCGCCCTCGCCCGCCGTGGATCCATGCAGGCCCACCTGGGCCCCGAATGGCACGGCAGCCTCCGCACCATCCGCGAGACGCGCGAGATGACCGCCATCCTCCTCACCGATGCGGCGGCGCTGCAGATCATGATTGCCGTGCGCGCCGCCGCACGGCTCGGCGGTGCGATGGCTGAAGCCGGTGTGTTCAAGGGTGGCAGCGCCCGGCTCATCTGCGAGGTGAAAGGCGAAGCCACGCTGCGCCTGTTCGATGTGTTCGAAACACAGCAGCACGCGTCAGACGCCCCGGCCGCCGAGGTGCGCAACTACTTCGGTCCCGTGCACGGCAGCATGGGCCTCGTCGAGCGGATCCTCGCGCCCTACCCGAACGTGCACTTCCACCCCGGCTGGTTCCCTGCGTCCACCACCGACGTGCCGGACGAGCATTACAGCTTCGTACACCTCGACATGGACCTCGTCTCGAGCACAAACGCGGCGCTCGAATACTTCCTGCCACGCATGCTCACCGGCGGCATCCTCATCGGCGACGACTACTACGACCCCGGCGTACGCCAGTGCTTCGCCGGGCACTGCGGCCGCGGCGGCTACACCCTCATGGAGTTACCGTGGGGCCAGGTGATGGTGGTCAAGCACGCGTAGGAGCCCCCCGTGTCGGCGACCCCTTGTGGGAGTGAGCTTGCGAGCGATGTTCTTTCGCGAAGCCATCGCGCCCAAGGGCGCTCCCACCAACGGTAAGACAGGCGGGCTAGCGGCGGATCTTGAAGGACAGCACGCGCTCGATCGCCTTGCCATACGGTGGGCGCAGCATCGCCGTGATGTCGAAGCGCGATTGACGGTAGACGGAACGCGCGTGGCTGAAGGTACGGAAGCCGTCGAAGCCGTGGTAGGCGCCCATGCCGGAGGGGCCGATGCCGCCGAACGGGAGGTTGTCCTGCGTGAGGTGGACAACGGTGTCGTTGAGCGTCACGCCGCCCGCGACGATGTTGGCGAGGACCCGCTCCTGGTCACCGCGGACGTTGCCGAAGTAATAGAGGCTCAGCGGCCGGGGACGGTTGTTGACGTACGCGATGGCGTCGTCGAGACGGCCATACGGAATGATCGGCAGGATCGGCCCGAAGATTTCCTCGCGCATCACGGCCATCGCGTCGGTGGCGCCGAGTACCAGCGTCGGCGCCATGCGGCGGCCATCCACGTCGCCAGCGGAGGCGTGGAGTGCGCGAACCGTCGCGCCCTGCGCGCGCGCTTCATCCAGATAACCTTCCAGCCGCGCCTTGTGCCGGTCGTTGATGATCGATGTGTAGTCGGCGTTGCCACGCAGGGTCGGGAACATCTTCGCGACGTTGCGTGCGAGCGCTTCGGCGAACGCATCGACCGAACCTTCCGACACGAGCGCAAAGTCCGGCGCGACGCAGATCTGCCCGGCGTTGAGCGTCTTGCCGAATAGCAGGCGGCGCGCTGCGAGATCGAGATCGGCATCGCGGCCGATAATGGCCGGCGATTTGCCGCCGAGCTCGAGCGTGACCGGAACGAGGTTGTCCGCGGCGGCACGCATCACGTGCTTCGCGACCGACGTGGCGCCGGTAAAGAGCAGGTGGTCGAACGCGAGCGATGCAAATGCCTTGCCGACGGCTTCGTCGCCGGTGATGACCGCGACTTCGGTGTCATCGAATGCGCTCGCAATCATGGCCTGCATCAACGCCGACGACTTCGGTGTGAACTCCGACGGCTTGATCATGGCGCGATTGCCGGCCGCGAGAATGCCTGCCAGCGGCGCGAAAGTAAGGTTGAACGGAAAGTTCCACGGCGCGATGACGCCGACGACGCCCTTGGGCTGGTAATCGACCCAGGCGCGCGCACCGAGCAACGCGAGCGGTGCAGGAGATACGCCGCGGTAGTCCCGCCGCATCCAGCGCTTGACGTGATGCTTCGCGTGTTTCAGCGGCTCGATGGAGGCGGCGACATCGCTGACCAGCGTGCCCTGCCGCGAGCGATGGCCGAAGTCGTCGTTCAGCGCGTCGGCGATGTCGCTGGCGTGATCGACCAGCAGGCCGATGGCGCGATCGAGCCGATCGATGCGGATGCCCGCCGGGGGCGTGCCATCGCGGCGATGGGCGGCTTGCTGGCGTGCGAGGATCGTTTCCATGGCCGCATCATAGCGGCCACGTCGAGGCTCTTGTGGGAGCGCCCTTGGGCGCGATGGGGCTTGAGGCGAGCGCCCATCGCGCCCAAGGGCGCTCCCACGGACACGCTGGTCAGGAGGCCGCGGGCGCCTGCCAGCCGCCGCCGAGCGCGCGGATCAGCGCCACGCTGGCGCGCAGCTGGCGGGTTTCCAGGTCGATCACGCTGCGGCGGGCATCGAGTTCGGCGGTCTGGGCCTGGACGACATCGAGGTAGCCGACGGCGCCTTCGCGGTAGCGATCCAGCGAGAGGTCCACCGAACGCTGGGCGGCGTCGGCCGCGGCACGCTGGTCGGTCAACGCGTTGCCGAGATCCCGCAGCAGGGTCAGGTTGTCTTCCACCTGCGCGAACGCATTCAGCACGACATCGCGGTACTTCGCACCGGCTTCGTCGGTCGCTGCCTTCGCGGACTCGACGGCGGCCTTCCGGCGCCCACCGTCGAACACGTTGAGCAGCACGGTCGGCCCGATGGACCAGAAGCGGTTCGGCGCGGTCGCGATGTTGCCCCAGGCCGAGCTCTGCCAGCCGCCCTGCCCATCCAGCGTGATCTGCGGGAAGAACGCGGAGCGCGCCACGCCGACGCGTGCATTGGCGGCCGCGGTACGCCGCTCGGCCGCCGCGACGTCCGGCCGGCGCTGCAGCAACACCGACGGTACCTCGAGCGGAATGCTCGGCACCTTCATCGCATCGTCCTTCGTCTCGAGCGTGAACGTCGAGGCGCTGTCGCCGACGAGCACGGCGATCGCATGCAACACCACCGCGCGCTGTGCCTGCGCCTGGGTCAGCTGCGACTTTGCGTTCGAAAGCTGCGTCTGCGCACGCGCGACGTCGAGGCCGGACGCGATGCCACCCTCGTGGCGCGACTGCGTGAGCTGCAAGGCCTTCGCAAAGGCCGTGATGCTCTCGTTCAACACCTTGATCTGGCGGTCCTGCCCGTTGAGCTGCAGGTAGCTGTCGGCAAGCTGCGCCTGCAGGCTCAGCTGCGCGCCGGCGAGATCGGCGGCGGACGCGGCCTGCTCGGCGGTTCCGGCGGCGACGGTGTCACGCACGCGACCCCACAGGTCCACCTCGTAATCGAGCTGGCCACTGATGGTGTAGGAGTTGTAGTACGCCGGCGAGGTCGCGCCACGCAGCGGGCGCGTATCCGATTCACGGTTACGCGTGGCATTGCCGTTCAGCCCGAACGTCGGGAACAGCCCCGCGCGGACCTGCTTCGTAAACGCCTCGGCCTGCGCGTAGTGCGCATACGCCGCGGCGAGCGTGGCATTGTTCTTCAGCAGCTGGCCCTGCAGTCCATCGAGGCGCGTATCGCCGTAGAGCGACCACCAGCTTGCGCGGTCAAGATGATCGGCTGGCTGCGCTTCCACCCACGGTGAATCGGCATTCGCGAACTGCGGCGCGACCGGCACCTCGGGCGCCTTGTAGGTCGGCGCCATGGAGCAGGCCGCGACGCCCATCGAAAGCACCAGCCCCGCGAGCAGCCGCAAGGATTCAGGCCTTGCCATTGCCGCCGTCCTTCTTCGGGGGAATCACGCG
Organism: Luteibacter sp. NPDC104163; assembly: GCF_055584245.1. NCBI lineage: Bacteria > Pseudomonadati > Pseudomonadota > Gammaproteobacteria > Lysobacterales > Rhodanobacteraceae > Luteibacter > Luteibacter sp. NPDC104163. The sequence goes on along the minus strand of NZ_JBVJMK010000011.1, from coordinate 77,701 downwards.
CACGGTGTCGCCATTGGCCAGGCCATCCGGCGGGCTTTCGATCAGGCGGTCAGCCGCGCTGATGCCCGAGGCGAGCTGCACGGTCCTGCCGAAGTCCTGCGCGATCGAGACGTCCTTGAACGTCACCTTGTTCTGCGCATCGACCACGGCCACGCGCAGGCCGCTGCCGTCATAGACGAGCGCGCTGGCCGGTACGCGGAACAGCGCCGCGTTGGCCGGCAGGTCGAACGTCACGCTGGCGTAGCCACCCGGGAGCAGCTTGCCGTCGTTGTTGTCGACCGCGACCTGCACCAGCGTGGTACCGCTGGCGGCATTGATCGCCGAAGAGCTCGATTCGATCTTGCCCTCGAAGGTCTGGCCCGGGTATTCCGGCACGGTGAGCTTGACGGTCTCGCCCTGCTTGATCGCCGGCGCGTAGTTCTGCGGCACGTTCACGTACATGCGCAGCTTGTGCGTATCGGATACGACGAACAGCTCCTGGCCGCCGCCGCCCGCGTTGATCAGCGCGCCGACATCCGTCTCGCGGGCCGTGACCACGCCATCGAACGGGGCCACCAGCTTCGCGAAGCCCTTGGTCGCCTGGATGCGTTCCAGGTTGGCCTGGGCCGCCGCGGCAAGCGCATGCTTGGCATCGTAGTCGCCGGTCTTCTCGTCGACTTCCTGCTTCGACACCGAGTCCGAATCGCGCATCGCCTGCCAGCGCTTCGCGGTGGTCTGCGCCAGCGCCTCGTTGGCACGCGCGCTGGCGAGGTCCGCCTTCGCCTGCAGCAGCTGCTGGTCGAGGTCGGGGGTTTCGATTTCGCCGAGGATGTCGCCGGCCTTCACCTTCTGGCCGATGTCGAACTTCCACGACTTCAGGTAGCCGCTGGTGCGCGCATAGATCGGTGCGCGCGCATAGGCCTGCAGACGGCCCGGCAGGTTGAGGTCACCGCCGCCCTGGCCGCCTTCGGGCGTCACCAGGGTGACCGATGGCGTGGCCTGGGCGTCGGTCCACTCGCGCAGCTTGTGCGATTCGTTGGCGCGCGTCGCCACGCCGGCGACGACGATGGCGAGGACCACGATGGCGGCGATGATGCCGGCGAGGCGCAGGCGGCGCGGCTGGGGGGTATGGATCGTATCAGGCGACATGGACGGGCTCTCCGGAAGCGTTCGCCGGGGTTTTGGAGGCGTGGCCGCGACGGCCATGGACAATGTTGAACACGACGGGCACGAACAGCAGCGTGGCCGTGGTGGCGAAGATGAGGCCGCCGATCACGGCGCGGCCGAGCGGTGCGTTCTGCTCGCCGCCCTCGCCCATGCCAAGGGCCATCGGCAGCATGCCGATGATCATGGCGAGCGCGGTCATGAGCACCGGGCGGAAGCGGACGAAGCCGCCCTCCGATGCCGCGAGGAAAGCGTCACCGGTATCGGCGAGGCGTTCGCGGCAGAAGCTCACCACCAGGATCGAGTTGGCGGTAGCCACGCCCATGCACATGATGGCGCCGGTGAGCGCAGGCACGGATAGCGTGGTGTGCGTGGCGAACAGCATCCAGATGATGCCGGCGATAGCCGCAGGCAAAGCGGTGACGATCACGAACGGATCCGCCCACGACTGGAAGTTCACCACGATCAGCAGGTAGATCAGCACGATCGCGCCGAGCAGGCCGAGGATCAGGCCGGTGAAGGCGCTGTTCATGGTCTGCACCTGGCCGAGCAGCGCGGTGCTCGATGCCTTCGGCAGGTCCTTCTTGTGCGCATCCAGGATCTTCTGGATGTCCGCCGCCACGCCGCCAAGGTCACGATCCTGCGTGGTAGCGAAGATCTCGACCATCGAGTTGATGTTGTACTGGCTGACCACGGTGCTGCTGGTGGATCGCGAGAACGAGGCCAGGCCACCGAGGATCTGCGAACCCGCTGTGCCCGTGCTGGGGCTGATCGGCACGTTGGCGAGGTCGGGCAGCGTATCGATGGCGTACTGCGGCGTCTGCATCACGATCGGGTAGGACACGCCGTTCTGCGGATTGAGCCAGAAGGTCGGTGCGATCTGGCTGGAGCCCGCGAGGTTCACGCCAAGGCTGCTGGTGACGTCACGCTCGGTGATGCCGACCTGCTGCGCACGGCTGCGGTCCACGTCCACGTTGAACGTCGGGCTGGACTGCGACTGCTGGATGCGGGCATCCACCACGCCCGGCACCCGGCGGATCTCACGCAGCAGTGTGTTCGCGTACTTGTAGTTCGCGGCCACGTTGGGGCCACGGATCTGCAGGTCGATCGGCGCAGGCGAACCGAAGTTCAGGATCTGGCTGATGATGTCCGCGGGCGGGAACGAGAAGGTCGCGGTCGGGAACAGGCGCGGCAGCTTCTCGCGCAGCTGGCGCACGTATTCGGCCGTCGGCTTGTGGTCTTCCTTCAGCGAGATCTGCAGGTCGCCATCGGCCGAGCTCACCGTACCCGTGTTGTTATAGGTGTTGTTGATGCCCGACGACGAGAGGCCCATGTTGTCGACCACCGTGCCGAGCTCGTCGGCAGGGATGATCCGGCGCACTTCCTTCGTGACGGCCGCGAACAGGTTGGCGGTCTCTTCGACGCGCGTACCGACCGGCGCGCGGACGTGCATCAGGATCTGGCCGGAATCGACCGAGGGGAAGAAGTTCCGGCCGAGCATCGGCACCAGCGCGAACGAGACGATCACGAAAGCCATGAAGCCGATGACGAACGGCTTGCTGTGGCGCAGGGCCATCTCGAGCAGGCCGTGGTAGCCCTGGCGCAGCGCCTCGAAGCGCTTCTCGAAGCCGCGCTGGAAGCGAACCAGCGGGTTACGCGAGACCTTGCCGTGCTCACCGTGCGGATCGTCGACCGAATGCGGATGCAGCAGGTACTTCGCCATCGTCGGCACCAGGGTGCGCGAGAGGATGAACGAGCAGATCATCGCGAACATCACCGATTCGGCCATCGGCACGAACAGGAAGCGCGCGACGCCCTCCAGGAAGAACATCGGCACGAACACGATGCAGATGCAGAGCAGCGACACGAAGGCCGGTGTCACGATCTGCGCGGCGCCGTCGAGGATCGCGGTTTCGACGTCCTTGCCGTGCTCAAGGTGCCAGTTGATGTTCTCGATGGTCACCGTGGCGTCATCCACCAGGATGCCCACGGCCAGCGCGAGACCGCCCAGGGTCATGATGTTGAGGGTCTCGCCGAACGCGGACAGCATCGCGATCGCGCCAAGGATCGCGAGCGGGATCGACGTGGCGATGATGACCGTGGAGCGCCAGCTGCCCAGGAACAACAGGATCATCAGGCTGGTCAGCGCCGCCGCGATCACGCCTTCGCGCGCCACGCCGGAGATCGCGCCGCTCACGAACAGCGACTGGTCGCCGATCGGGCTGATCTTCAGGTTCTCGGGCAGCGCATCCTTCATCGACGCCACGCGATCCTTGATGCCCTGGATGATCGCGAGGGTCGAGGCCGAACCGTTCTTCAGCACCGTCATCAGCACCGAGCGGTTGCCATCGACGTGCACGATGTTGGTCTGCGGCGGCGATCCGTCGCGTACATGGGCGATATCACGGATGAACACCGTCGCGCCGTTGACCACCCTCACCGGCAGGTTGCCCAGCTCTTCGACCACCGAGGGCGAGTTGTTGAGCTGCAGCGTGTACTCGAAATCGCCGATCTTCTGCGTGCCGACGGGCGTGATCAGGTTCTGCGCGGCGAGCGCATTGGCCACGTCCTGCGCCGACAGCCCGCGCGCCTGCAACGCCGCGGGATCGATATCGATCTGGACCTGGCGGGTCTTGCCGCCGAACGGATACGGGATCGCCGCACCGGGCACGGAGGTCAGCTGCGGACGGATCGCATTGAGACCCAGGTCGCCCAGGTTCTGCTCGGTCAGGCCATCGCCCGAGAGCGCCAGCTGGATGATCGGTACCGTCGACGCGTTGTAGTTCAGGATCAGCGGCGGCGTGGTACCCGCGGGCAGCTGCCTCAGCAGCGTTTGCGCCACGGCGGTGACCTGCGCGTTGGCGGTGCGGATATCCACGGTGGGCTGGAAGAAGATCTTCACGATGCCGAAGCCGTTGATCGAGTTCGCCTCGATGTGTTCGACGTCGTTCACCGTGGTGGTGAGCACGCGCTCAAACGGCGAGGACACGCGGCCGACCATCTGGTCGGGCGGCAGGCCGGTGTACTGCCACACCACCGCGATCACGGGGATCTTGATGTCGGGGAAGATATCGGTCGGCGTGCGCATCGCCGAGAGCGGACCCACGATGAGGATCAGCAGGGCGAGGACGACGAAGGTATACGGCCGCGTGAGAGCGATCCGGACGATGCCAATCATGAGGGGGACGGTTTCCGAGCGCGATGTTGCGTCGCGGCGAATTTTGCCCCCGCGTGATCCTGCGGCGTAGTTAAGATTTATTTAGGCGTTTTCGGCTAAGCCGCCGGGCAGGTCACCGAGAAGACCGCTCCTTCGTCATTTCCACCCACTGCCAGCGAGTAGCCATGCAGGCGCACGATGGCGCTGACGATGGCCAGGCCGAGGCCGCAGCCGGGTTTGGCGCGCGTCTCATCCCCACGGTAGAAGCGGCGGAACACTGCTTCGCGCTCGCCCACCGGGATGCCGGGGCCGGTATCCGCGATATCGATGCGCGCATCGCCCGTGGGATCGGTCAGCGCCACCAGGCGGATCGCGCCGCCATTCGGGGTGAACTTGATCGCGTTGCCCACCAGGTTGGCGAACGCCTCGAACATCAGCTGGGGGTCGCCACGCAGCGGCGGCAGTTTGCCGACATCGAGTTCGAAACGCTGGTGGCGGTCCTCGGCGAGCGGCGCATAGAAGTCGTGGACGTTTTTCAGCACGGCGCCGAGGTCCATGTCCTCGAAACATGCGCTGCGCTGGCGGTCTTCCAGCTCGGAGACGCGCAGCAGCGCGCGGAACCGGGCCAGCACCGTGTCGATTTCCTCGACCGCGGCCTCGAGCTGCTCGGCGGCGGGCGTGTCCGCGAACTGCTGCTGTACGCGGTACAACCGCGTGCGCATGCGGGTGAGCGGCGTGCGCAGGTCGTGGGCGATGTTGTCGGTGACGCCCTTGACCTCGCCGAGCAGGCGTTCGATCTCGTCGAGCGTGGTGTTCACCGTGCCGGCGAGCAGGTCGACCTCGTCGCCGGCGCGGGTGACCGGCAGGCGGACACTGAGGTCACCCTCGCGGATCGGTTCCATCGCCTGCTGGATCTGGCGCACGCGGCGCGCGGGCCGGCGGGCGATGAGGATGCCACCCAGGACACCGGGGAGCAGCGTAAGCGAGAGACCCCACAACGCACCGCGGCGAATGATCGCCCCGAGACCGTCGATGGTCGCGCTCTCCTTCACCACGACCAGGCGCTGGCCGTTCGGCAACGTAGTGGCGAGGCCACGTGCACGCCGGCCGTTCTCGCCCGGGTGGTCTTCCACCTGGGCCGCGACCGCGTGGATCACGTTGTCTTCCTCGAGTCCCTTCGGAATCGTCGCGACGTTGCCGGCCAGCCGGCGGCCCTGCGCGTCGAACAGGCCCGCGGCCATGAAGCCGGTGGCATCGATCGCGCTGGCGGTGTCGACCGTATCGTTGAGCCGGCGCGGATCCGTCTTTGCGAGGTAATGCAGGCGCGCGGAAAGCATGCCGTCCACGACGTTCGTCAGGTAGCGCGAGGATTCCCACTGGACGACACCCAGCAGCACCACGCACCAGATGGCGAACAGTGCGCCATAGATGAGGATCAGGCGCGAGGTGGCGGAACGCCAGGCGTCAGTCAGCGGGCGCAAGGACGTACCCCGAGCCGCGCACGGTGCGGATGAGCGGCACCTGGCCGGCGCCGTCGATCTTGCGGCGGAGGCGGCCGATATGGACATCGATCACGTTGGTGCCCGGATCGAAGTGGAATCCCCACACGTGCTCGAAGATCATCTGCCGGGTGACGACCTGGCCGGCGTTACGCATGAGGAATTCGAGCAGACGGAACTCGGTGGGCAGCAGGGTCAGCGGCTGGCCATTGCGCAATGCGTTGTGCTTCACCAGGTCCAGTTCGAGGTCCTCGACGCGAAGCCGCGTCTCGGCCGCTTCGGGGCGGCGATGGCGGCGCAGTAGCACCTCGGCCCGCGCCGCGAGCTCGTCAGGCGCGAAGGGCTTGGTCAGGTAGTCGTCGCCACCCGCGCGTAAGCCGCGGACGCGCTCATCCACGTCGGATAGCGCGCTGATCATCAGCACCGGCGTCTCGACCGAGCGCTTGCGCAGCTCGGACACGACATCGATGCCGTCCATGCCGGGCAGCATGCGGTCGAGGGTGATGATGTCGTAGCCGTTTTCCAGGGCGCGGGCCAGGCCGTCGCGGCCGTTGGCGACCCACTCGGCGTTGAGGCCGTGCGCGCCGAGCTCCGCGACGATATCGCGGGCGGTGACTTCGTCATCTTCGATGACCAGGGCCCTGGGCATCCTTTTCACTCCACGTTCGGGGCAACGGAAAACGGCCCCACGAGGGGGCCGTTCCGGATCTTACGCCGTTCGCTGCACTCAGGCGGCGATGGCGACGCGCATCTTCTTCATGGCATTCGCCTCGATCTGGCGGATGCGCTCGGCCGAGACGCCGTACTCATCGGCCAGGTCCTGCAGGGTGGCCTTGTTGTCTTCGGCCAGCCAGCGGCGCTGGATGATGTCACGCGAACGGGCATCCAGGTTGGCGAGGGCAGAGCCCAGGGCGCTCATCTGGTTGTCCGAGGCGTCGGCTTCGGCCAGGTTGTCGTACGGGTCGGCGCCTTCGTCGACCAGGAACGCGGCCGGAGCCGGCTTCTCGTCGTCATCGGCATCGGCCGGGGCTTCAAAGCCGACGTCACGGCCCGAGAGGCGGGATTCCATCTCACGGACGGTGGCTTCCGGCACGCCCAGGTCGTGGGCGACCACGCGGACTTCCTCGGCGTTCATCCAACCCAGGCGCTTCTTGCTCTTACGCAGGTTGAAGAACAGCTTGCGCTGGGCCTTGGTCGTGGCGACCTTGACGATGCGCCAGTTGCGCAGGATGAACTCGTGCATTTCGGCACGGATCCAGTGCACCGCGAAACTGACGAGGCGCACGCCCTGGTCCGGGTCGAAGCGCTTCACCGCCTTCATCAGGCCGATGTTGCCTTCCTGGATCAGGTCGGAGAGCTGCAGGCCATAGCCGTTGTAGCCGCGGGCGACGTGCACCACGAAGCGAAGGTGGGACATCACCAGCTGGCGGGCGGCGTCGAGGTCGGCGTCGTCGTGGAAGCGCCGCGCAAGCGTCTGCTCCTCGTCAAGGCTGAGCACCGGGATGCGATGGACGGCCGCGATGTAGGAATCCAGACTGCCAACGACGCTCGGTAGCCCGTAGTTACGGGTGGCGAGGGCTTGAGACATGTGTGGAACCTCCTGAAAGGTATCGGTGCAGGTTAGCAGTCCCAGGGTGGGAGTGCTAACCCCTGCCGAAGTTCAATCTTGGTTAGCTGTACTCAATGGTACAGAAATACCCCCGGGGTGTCCAGTGGGGGCCGGGGGATATTCAGGAGGCAGACGGCAAGGCGGACGCCCGAGAGCCGTGCAGCAGCCTGTATGTGGCTGCTACGTAAGGGAAATGGTGCTCGGAAGGCAGTTTCTCAAGGGCCTACGCACGGGTAAGGCAAACCGGACAGACCTCACCGGGATGCACCCACAAGCCAGAACGGCACTCGCTGACGTCCAGCCCTGGGACCAAGGATTTAATCTAGTCCCCGTCTATCGGCGGGAACGCCGATTTCCAAGACCTCGATGCAGCGTTCAAACGCGATCGAGGCGGGCCGAAACACGATGACAAGTGATTCGGTTGCTACTTAGCCCGCGCGCTTCGGCCGCGGGCTTTTGTCTTTCAGGCTTTGAATCAGGCGCGGCATGGCTGTGATTCATCCATGAGCTCATCGTGCCTTCGGATCATGGCTTCGACACATGAACGTCGCGGATGTCGGTGACACGAAGCTCGATCATCCGGCCCTCCCGTTGAATAACGCCGGTCCATAAAGCATCGATGTGCTTCCCTCGCGTCCCTGGAGGGAACGCATCGACCGCGCTACTTACTTCAGCACCCGCGCCAGCGCTAAAGCTACTGGGGACAATGCCCTGCTTTGGGCATGTCTCATCGAGCAGTACAGTGTGTTCCAGGCCATCGCTCCGGACCATCGCCCGGAAAGTGACCGTCTGGCCTTCCGCGGCCTCCGGGTGACTGACGATGTCGCACAGGTGCCACTGACCGCGTGCGTCGGCTCCGATGGTCCGGCACGCCGCCAGAGGAAGCAGCGTAAAGAAAAGCGCGGCTGCGACGCATGGACGGGGCATCAAGGGGTGCCCGTGTCATTTTGCATTTCAGCCAAGGTCCGCTCGTGATGGTAGGGACCAATCGATCGGCAGCTTGCCACGTGAGGCCAGGTAAGCATTCGCTTGCGCGAAATGCCCGCAGCCCATGAAACCCCGGTGCGCCGATAGCGGCGAGGGATGCACGCTGCGCAGGATGCAGTGGCGCTTGCCGTCGATCAGCTGGCCCTTCTTCTGCGCGTGGCTGCCCCACAGCATGAAAACGAGGCCTTCGCGCTCGCGGTTGAGCACATCGATCGCGGCGTCGGTGAAACCTTCCCAGCCCTTGCCCTGGTGAGAGCCGGCCTGCCCTGCTTCCACGGTGAGCACCGCGTTGAGCAGAAGCACGCCGCGATCGGCCCACGTCGTGAGACAACCATGGTCCGGACGAGGAATGCCGAGACAGCTCTCGATTTCCTTGAACATGTTCTGCAGCGACGGCGGCACGCGCACGCCGGGGCGCACGGAGAAGCTCAGGCCATGTGCCTGACCGGGTCCGTGATACGGATCCTGGCCGAGGATCACGACACGGACTTTCTCGAACGGCGTGTGCTCGAAGGCATTGAAGATCTCGGGACCCGGCGGATAAATCACCTTGCCGTGCGCTTTCTCGTCACGAAGGAACGCGGAGAGCTCGAGCATCTCGGGCCGGTCGAGATATTCGCCGATGCGCTCCTTCCAGGAGGCCTCGAGCTTCACGCGATCGTTCAAGCTTCCGCCTTCGCACGCAGGTGCAAGGCCACGCGCAACTGGAACAGAAGCTTGGTGATGAGCAATTTCTCTTCGACGGGCTTCTCGACCAGGTCATTCGCACCGGCACGCAGCAGCGCCGCCTGGTTCGCGGGATTTTCATCGCCGGTCATGATCAGCGTCGGCAGCCTGCCCTTGCCGTAGCCGAACTCATTGCGGATACGCTCCACCAGGTCGCCGCCGGTGAGCTCACCCTTGAGGCTCACATCGGTCAGGACCACGTCGGCGCCAACCTTGCCTCCTGCCTTGGCCGTACGCAGGAATTCGATCGCATCCTCCGCACTGATGACGTGATGCACGGTCAGCCCGTACTTCTCCATCATGCGGCGCGTCGCCAGCGCGACGACACGGCTGTCTTCTACGTAAAGCACTTCGCCTTCCGCACCGCCTTCGGGGCGCACGTAGCCGCGGATGAACTCCGCCAGTGCCTCGAAGCCAAGCGACTTGTCGAAATAGTCCGTGACGAACTCGCCGAGTTCGCGACGATGCAGGCGCTGCTCGACGTCGCCGGACACCACGACGATCGGCATGTAGATCTGGGGCGCGGCTTCGCGGACGAAGCGTGCGACGTCCAGGCCATCCATGTCCGGCAGGCGCAGGGCCACCGTGACGAAGTCGAACACCCCGCGTTGCAGTTCCATCTGCGCTTCCGCGCCGGTCCCCACGCCGACGATTTCCACGCCAGGCACTTCCGCCGACACGACGCGCGAAATCAGCGAGCGCACGACCTTGGAGCCGTCCACCAGCAGGATGCGCGGCGTGGCGCCAGCGACGCCTGATCCGATATGCGATGCCACCCCCTGGCCTCCCCTTAACCCGCCGCCGCGCGGCGTATCTGTCGAGCGCTGACCAGCCGCGCACCGAGCCAGCCGAGGACGGCGGACGCGAGCGGCACCGAAAGAAGCAACCACACCGGCAGGCCGCCGAACTGCACGCTGCCATCGTAGGCGGCGGCGAGGCGGCCGACCGGGCCGGCCATCGCCAGCTCGATCACCACCGCCAGCGCCACGGCCAGGATGCCAGCAAGCAGGCCCAGCCAGATGCCTGCATAAAGATAAGGCCGGCGTACGAAGGGCCGGCTGGCGCCGATCAGCAGCAGCACGCCGATTTCCTCTGCGCGGCTCTGGATGTCGACGCGAATGGTGTTGCCGACGACGAGCAACGCGGCGATGCCAAGCAGCAGCGCGAGCATGGTGGTCGCGCGCGCGCCGACACCGACGATCGCATCCAGCCGCTGGCGCCAGGCGCCCGTGTCCTGGACCATGTCGACGCCCTGCGTCGCCTTCATCGATTCGACGAGACGGCTGGCGTCCTCGGCGGAAAGGTTGGGCTTGGGCTGCACGGCGAGGACATAAGGCAGCGGGTTCACATCAAGCGACTGCAAAGCGCCCGAGAACCCCTGCACTTCAGCCAGTTCGGCGAGGCCATCCTTCGGCGTGCGCACGGTGATGTCCTGCACCTCCGGCCGGCCGCGCAAGGCCGAGGCCGCAGTTTCCGCCATCGCCGCGTTCTCACCCGGCTTCATGAAGGCACTGATCGTCTGGTTGCGGCCCAGCGCATCACCCATGCGCTCGACATTGCCGAGCAGCAGGTAGAAGGCCAGCGGAAGCGCGAGCGCGACGCCCATGACGGCGACGGTAAGGAGCGTGCCCAGGGGGCGCGAAGCCAGCCGGCGCCAGCTGATCGAGAGGCTCCAGGCGTGGTGTTCGCGCCACGCGCCGATGTGGTGCGGCGTGGTCCGGCGGGTCTTCTCCGGCTCGGGTGCACGGCGCGGCTCGCGGACGGTGTTCATACCACCTCCGTCGCGGGCACGTCGGCGATGAGCTTGCCGTGGTCGAGGACGACGACGCGTTTCTTCATGCGCTTGATCAGCATCAGGTCGTGGCTCGCGACAAGGACGGCGGTACCCACCGCCTGGAATTCGGCGAACAGGCCCATGATCTCCATGGCCAGCTGCGGGTCGAGGTTGCCGGTGGGCTCATCGGCAATGAGCACGGCGGGCTTGGCGACGATGGCGCGGGCGATGCCCACGCGCTGCTGCTCGCCGGTGGAAAGCGTGCCGGGCAATTGCTTCTCGTAGCTGAGCAGGCCGACCTTCTCGAGGGCGGCACGTACGCGCCGTGCCCGTTCGGTGGGCGAGACCCCGGCGATGACCAGCGGCAGCTCCACGTTCGCGAACACGCTGCGGTCCAGCAACAGGCGGTGGTCCTGGAAGACCATGCCGAGCTTGCGGCGGATACGCGGGATGTCGGAGGAGCGGACGGTATTGAGCTTCTGGCCGTCCAGGGTGACCACGCCGTTGGTCGGGCGCTCGATCATGGCCAGCAGCTTGAGCAGGGTGCTCTTGCCGGCACCGGAATGCCCGGTCACGAAGGCCATTTCACCGGCGTCGACCTGGAAGGAGACATCCGTAAGGGCCTGGTGGTCGCCCTCGTATCGTTTGCTCACCAGATCGAAACCGATCACCGCGCTACCCGTTGGCTCGTGAAGCCTAGAGGATAAGGGATGCGGCGGGGTTTGGGCCGGGTCTGGGTCGCGAAATTCGGGCGGGTGGCGTGCGGCGTCGCCGGTTCGTTGGCTTATCGCGCGCAAGCGCGCTCCCACAACATCTGTCATGTGGGAGCGCGCTTGCGCGCGATGCATGCCGCGAGGGCGTTACTTCCCGGCGAAAATCCGGCCGAGGCGGCGGAAGAAGCCTTCTTTCTTCGCCGGGGCGGCGGCCGGCGCCGGGACCGGCGTGGCGGCCGGGCGCGCGGCGGCGACGTGGCGCGACGGGCGACGGCTGCCGTTCGCGGCGGCGCCGTCGGCGCTTGCCGTACGCGGTGCGGCCGCGGTGCCGGCGTCCTGGATCCGGACCTGCGGGGTACCCTCGCCACCCTCGCGACGGCCACGGCCGCGGCCACCGCGGCGGCGGCGCTTCTTCGGCGCGGATTCGGCAGCCATCGCCTCGGCGGCGGCCGGGAGTTCGGCAATGGTCTCGGCCACGACGACGGTCTTCACCGGCACCTCGGTCGAGCTACCGGTGGGAGCATCCTGGCGCGGGCGACGCTCGCGGCTGGCCGGGCGCTCGCCGGAGCGCTCACCCGAGCGCGAGCCCGAGCGCGAACCGGAGCGGGAGCCGGAGCGCTGGCCATCACGACCGCCACGGCCACCCTTCTCGGGCGGCGCGCCGCGGGTCGGCACGTGGCCGCCGGTGTCGTTCGGGTCGTCGATTTCATCCTGCACGCCATCGGCGCGCGGACGCGGGGCCGGCATCACCAGCATCCGCGCGTCGATCGACGCGGTCGGGATCTTCTGGTTGATGTAGGTCTCGATGTCGGGCAGGCCCATCGCGTACAGGTCGCAGGCGAAGCTGATGGCATCACCCTCGGCGCCCAGGCGCGCGGTACGGCCGATGCGGTGGACGTAGTCCTCGGCATCCTGCGGCAGGTCGTAGTTGAACACGTGGCTGACGGCCGGGATATGCAGGCCGCGGGCGGCCACGTCGGTCGCGACGAGCATGTCGATCTGGCCATCCTGGAAGCGCTGCAGCAGCTTCTGGCGCTTGACCTGCGGGACATCGCCCGAGATGGCGCCGACCCGGAAGTTGTGGCGCTTGAGGCGGTCGGTGATGCGCTCGGCGGCGGCCTTGGTGTTCACGAAGATGATGCTGCGCTCGGCCTTGCTCTCCTCGAGCAGGTTCAGCAGCAGCGGCATCTTTTCTTCCTTCGAGGGGAAGTAGACGACCTGGCGGACGCGATCGGCGGTGACGTTCTCGGTCTCGACGACGAGCTTTTCGGCTTCGTGCATGTGCTCGTAGGCCAGCTCGAGCACGCGGTGGCTCAGGGTGGCGGAGAACAGCAGGACCTGGCGCTTCTCGCGTGCCGGCAGGCGGCGGAAGATGAAGCGCACGTCCTTGATGAAGCCGAGATCGAACATGCGGTCGGCTTCGTCGATGACCATGACCTCGACGCTGCCGAAGCCGAACACATCCTGCTTGTAGTAATCGAGCAGGCGGCCGGGGGTGGCGATGATGATGTCGCAGCCGTCGCGGAGCTGCTGGCGCTGCTTGTCGTAGTCGACGCCGCCGTAGATCAGGGCGCTGCGCAGGCCGGTGGCCTTGCCGATCGTCTGGAAATCCTTCTCGATCTGGATGGCGAGTTCACGGGTGGGCGCGATGACCAGGGCACGCGGGTCGGAATCCTTGCGCCCGGGGGCGGCCGGATTCTTCAGCAGGCGATCGACCAGCGCCACGAGGAAGGCGAAGGTCTTGCCGGTGCCGGTCTGGGCCTGGCCGGCGACGTCGCGGCCAGTGAGCGCGACCGGCAGGGTCAGCGCCTGGATCGGCGTGCAACGGGTGATGCCGGCGGTGGCGAGCCCCTGGTGCAGGAGCGGGTGGAGGTCGAGGTTTTCGTAGAAGACGTCGGTAAGTACGGTCTGGGACATGGAGGGACCTGGAAGCTTGCGCCGCGGATACGCGGCGCCGCCCCTGCGGCAAGGAATGCACCACGGGACGGGTGGTTGGTCCGGCCGGCGCCACGGGAGGGTCGGTGGCCCCCGGTTGCCAGCCCGGCGGCATGTCGACGCGCCCGGCGCACGTTGGCCGGAGGCGGTGGTGCCTGGCCCGACGGCTCCCGCTGGCATAGCTGAACCGGCTTCACTGAACCGGTTTACCTATGTCAACGGAAACCACCCGCTGGCACCTTGAATCGCTTGTATCGCGCCCCTAGTTGGGTTGGAATGAGGGCCACCGGCTGCAACGGCCAAGACCTTCGGTTCCGGTTGGACCCGCGACATGGGGCTCCTAAGTGTAGCCGATGCCAGCGTCACGGTCGTCAACTCCCCCTAAACCCACTTTGGAGACCACGGTGAGCGACAAGATCACCCACACCAGCGACGCCGCCTTCTCGAAGGACGTGCTCGAGTCCGATACCCCCGTCCTGCTCGATTTCTGGGCGGAATGGTGCGGCCCGTGCAAGGCGATCGCCCCGGCCCTCGAGCAGCTGGCCGATGAGTACCAGGGCAAGGTGAAGATCGTGAAGATCAACATCGACGAAAACCAGCAGACCCCGCGCCAGTTCGGCATCCGTGGCATCCCCACGCTGATGGTGTTCAAGGACGGCAAGGTCGCCGGTACCCAGGTCGGCGCCGTCAACAAGGGCGTCCTCGCCCAGTTCATCGATAAGTCCATCTGAAGCCGCCAGGCTTCCGTTAGCCGCCGTGTGGGGCGCTTTACCTCGCGCCCCACACGATGCTAGGCTCTAAGCGTTCGCCTTGGGACACCTCGCTGTCCCCCATCCCGCGGACCTTCCCACCTTCTTCTTCCAACGGCGCCCCGTGAGGTTTGCCCGTGTCCGATATCGAAACGAAAGATTCCACTGACGCCAAGGGCGCCGGCGACAAGCCTGCGGCCGAACCGCGTCCGCGTACCCGCCGCAAGGCCCCGGCCGCCGAGGCGCCCGCGGTAGAGACGAGCGCTCCCGCGCCGGCTCCCGCGCCAGCCCCGGCGCCGCCTTCGCCCCCGCCGCTGCCGCCGGTACCGGCGCCCCAGGCTGAGCTTCAGCTCAACAACCCGCCCGCCTCGGGCGAGGCCCGCCAGCCGCAGGAGCCGCGTGAAGGCGGCCAGTCGCAGGGCCAGGGCGGCCAGGGCAACCCGCAGGGTGGCCAGGGCAACCAGGGCGGCAACAACGGCGAGCGCCGCGAGCGCGAAGGCCGTGGCCGTCGCCGCCGCAACGAGCGCAACGACCGCAACAACCAGCAGCGTCAGGGTGGCGGTGGTGGTGGCAACGGTGGCGGTAACTACCAGCACCAGCGCAACAACAACGGCTACCCCGTCGATGACGACGAGAACGCCGATGCCGGCAGCAACGATCGCCTGATCAACCTGACCGAGCTCAAGCGCAAGAACTCCATCCAGCTGCTCGAGTTCGCCGAATCCCTGGGTATCCGTGAGGGCGTCGCCCGCCAGCGCAAGCAGGATGTGGTCTTCAGCATCCTCAAGGCCCACGCCCGCTCGGGCGGCGGCATCTGGGCGGAAGGCGTGCTCGAAATCCTCCAGGATGGCTTCGGCTTCCTGCGCTCGGCCGATGAGTCCTACCTGGCCGGCCCGGATGACATCTACGTCTCGCCCAGCCAGATCCGCCGCTTCAACCTGCGCACCGGCGATTACATCACCGGACGCGTGCGCCACCCGAAGGAAGGCGAGCGCTATTTCGCCATGCTCAAGGTGGACGACATCAACGGCGATCCGCCGGAGGCGTCGAAGAACAAGCTGCTGTTCGAAAACCTGACCCCGCTGTTCCCGCGCAAGGCGTTCAAGCTCGAGCGTGGCAACGGCTCCACCGAAGACATCACCGGCCGTATCCTCGACCTGGTGGCGCCGATCGGCCGTGGCCAGCGTGGCCTTATCGTCTCCCAGCCCAAGTCGGGTAAGACGATGATGCTGCAGAACATCGCGCAGGCCATCCAGTACAACCACCCCGACGTGCACCTGATCATGCTGCTGATCGATGAGCGTCCGGAAGAAGTCACGGAAATCGCCCGCACGGTCCGCGCCGAAGTCATCAGCTCCACCTTCGATGAGCCGGCCGTCCGCCACGTGCAGGTCGCCGAGATGGTGATCGAGCGCGCCAAGCGCCTCGTCGAGCACAAGCGCGATGTCGTGATCCTGCTCGACTCGATCACCCGCCTGGCCCGTGCCTACAACACCGTGGTCCCGAGCTCCGGCAAGGTCCTCACCGGTGGTGTGGATGCCAACGCCCTGCAGCGCCCGAAGCGCTTCTTCGGCGCGGCGCGTAACGTGGAAGAAGGCGGCAGCCTCACCATCATCGCCACGGCGCTGACGGACACCGGCTCCAAGATGGACGAGGTGATCTACGAGGAGTTCAAGGGCACCGGCAACATGGAAGTGCACCTGTCCCGCCGCATCTCCGAGAAGCGCGTCTACCCGGCCATCGACATCAACCGCTCCGGCACCCGCCGCGAGGACCTGCTGATCGACCCGGACCTGCTCGCCAAGATCTGGATCCTGCGCAAGCTGCTCCACCCGATGGACGAGCTGGCCGCCATGGAATTCATGCTCGACAAGATGAAGAACACCAAGTCGAACGACGAGTTCTTCAACTCGATGAAGCGCTGAAGTCCAGTAATGGCACGTTGAGAAGGCCGCCCTCCGGGGCGGCCTTTTTTCTTGCGCGGCGCGTACGCGGGGGTCACGGCGTTTTGCTACGCTGCGCGGCGGGCATGACACCTTTTCCCGGGCATCATGCGCCCCCATGTGGGGCGGCTACGGCCCCTGCCGTCCCTTGCCAAGGAAAGTGAAGTGTCCATTCCCAGCGCCGCCAAGAGCACGCCCATCGGTGACCGTAACGATCTGGTCGCCAACCTCGCCGAGGGCGAAAAGCCGCGCGAACAATGGCGCATCGGCACCGAGCACGAGAAGTTCGGCTTCTACACGGACGACCTGACCCCGCCCCCGTTCGAAGGCCCGCGCCCGGGTATCCGCGCGATCCTCGAGGGGCTGGCTGAGCGCTTCGACTGGTCCATCGCCCGCGAGGGCGACACGCCGGTCGCGCTGACCAAGGGCAAGGCAAACATCACCCTTGAGCCGGCCGGCCAGCTGGAGCTCTCCGGCGCGCCGCTGGAGTCGATCCACCAGACCTGCGATGAAGTCAGCACCCACCTGCAGGAAGTGCGCTCGGTCGCCGACGAGTTCGGCATCGGCTTCCTCGGCATGGGCTTCCAGCCGAAGTGGCGCCGCGACCAGATGCCGTGGATGCCCAAGGGCCGCTACAAGATCATGCGCGAATACATGCCCAAGGTCGGCTCGCTCGGCCTGGACATGATGACGCGCACCTGCACGGTCCAGGTCAACCTCGATTACGCGACCGAAGCCGACATGGTGAAGAAGTTCCGCGTGGCCCTGGCGCTGCAGCCGATCGCCACCGCGCTCTTCGCCAATTCGCCGTTCACCGAAGGCAAGCCCAACGGCTTCAAGTCATACCGCTCGCACGTCTGGACGGATACCGACGCCGACCGCACGGGCATGCTCGACTTCGTTTTCGAGGATGGCTTCGGTTACGAACGCTACGTCGATTACATCCTCGGCGTGCCGATGTACTTCAGCTACCGCGACGGAAAGTACGTCGACCTTTCGGGCCAGGACTTCCGCAAGTTCATGCGTGGCGAACTCGCGGCGTTGCCGGGCGTGAAGCCCACGATCAAGGACTGGGCCGACCACCTGACGACCGCGTTCCCGGAAGTGCGCCTCAAGCAGTACCTGGAAATGCGTGGCGCCGATGCGAGCCCGTGGAACCAGCTGTGCGCCCTGCCCGCGTTCTGGGTTGGCCTGCTGTACGACGACGTGGCGCTCGATGCCGCGTGGGACCTGGTGAAGGATTTCAGCAAGGCGGAACGTCACGCGCTGCGCGATGGCGTGCCGAAGCATGCGCTGGATCTCGAGTTTCGCAAGCATACGGTGCGCGAGCTGTCGCTCGAGGCACTGAAGATCGCCGACCACGGCCTGAAGCGTCGCAACGTGCTGAGCTCGCGCGGTGCCGATGAGTCGATCTACATCGAGCCGCTGCTCGAGATCGCGCTTTCGGGCAAGACCCAGGCCGATACGAAGCTCGAGCAGTTCCACGGCAAGTGGAACGGCAGCGTGGATCCGGTGTTCAGGGAATACGCGTACTGAGGCATAAAAAAACCTCCCTGTTGCCAGGGAGGTTTTTTTTCAGTGCCTGTTCGCCGAAGCGATCAGAACTGGTACTTGGCCGACAGGCTGAGCAGGTTGCCCTTGTCGTCGTTCTCGCCGACGAGGACGTCGTTCGTGGCGCTGACGGCACCGTTCATGTGGGCCTTGTTCACGAAGATGTGAGCGTAGCCCGCATTGATTTCGAACTTATCCGACACCTTGTAGCCGGCACCGAAGGCAAGCCACTTGCGGGTCGAATCCGGCACGCGCGGGGAGCGGGTATCGGCATGGGTCGGGGTGGTGTCGACAGCGACACCGCCACGCAGGGTGAACTTGTCGGTGACGTAGTACTCGCCACCCACCGACACGAACCACGTGCTGCGCCAGTTGTAGACTTCCGTCGTCGGCGGCTGGTTCGGGTTGGAGTAGTTCACCGTCAGGTTCTTGAACGAGCTCCACTTCGTCCACGAGGCATCGATACCGAGGCCGAACTTCTCATCCTGGTGCCAGAAGCTGGCGGTCGCCACGGCCGGGTTCTCGAAACCGGCGTTGCCGTCGGTGTGGGTGAACGGCGGCTGGCCCTGGAACAGGTTCGCGATGGTCGGGTTGGAGAGCAGCGCGGTCACGTTGGCCGGGACGGTGAAGTTACCCGTACCTTCCAGGTGGTGCTTGATGGCGCTGCGATAGTTCAGCGCGATGCGATCCTGCGCGGTGAGCTTCCACAGGCCGCCGAGCTGCCAGCCGTAGGCCCAGTCGTCGCCCTTGATCTTGGCGATGCCGTCGGTGCCCGGCGGGACCACGGCGTTGATCGTGCGCAGGAAGGTCGGGACAGCCTGCACCGGGATGGCACCGGCGGCGACGCCCTGCTGCAGCACGCCGAGCGCGGCGCTGTTGTAGTTCACGGCGCTGGTCAGCTCGGCGCTGGTCTTCTCGGCGATGAAGCTGGCGCCGATCGCGAAATCATCGGTGACGTCGAACGAGGCAGAGAGCGTGGCGTCGAACGACTTGAAGTCGGACTTGATGCCGTTGTAACGGCCCTTCCAGTCGGAGTCGTAATCGGTCTTGAAGCCGAACGGCGCGGTCAGGCCGAGGCCGATGTGCACGCGATCGCCAACCTTCGAAGCGAAGTACAGGGCCGGGACCGGGATGGTCGTGCCGGCGTCGCCGCCGTTGCCACCGGAGATGGGACGGCCCTGGGCATCCGTGGCGGTGCCGTGGAACTTGGTGCTGAAGTTGATGCCGGTGACGTCGGCCTGGAAGGTGTTGCCCTCCAGCAGGGTCATGGCGGCCGGGTTGTTCACGATGACCGAGGCATCGTCACCCGCGGCAGCCGAGCCGGCGAAAGCGCGGCCGAGCGCCTTGGCGCTGTTTTCCTTCAGCTGGAACGCGCTGGCGTGGGCGGCCTGCGGAGCCACGAGCGCGCCGGCGATGGCCAGCGAGAGCGCGGCGACGGCCAGCGGGCGGGTGTGAAGTTTGATCTGCATGCGAAGCGGCTCCTGCTTATTGTTCTGACGGGATCGAACGGGGCGGAAAACGTAAAAAGTTAGCCGTTTTCATACGCGCGTTTAACAATCTGGCGTGGAACTCTGGACGACTTGACCAAGAATTTGCAAGTGCTCATGCAACAAACCTGAAACAGGCCACAGTTCCGCGCCTGCGGCCGGGCCCGCGATTTGGTAAATTAGGGGACCGAGCCGCCGCGAGACCTGCCGTCATGCACTGCTTCGTCTACGTCAGCCAGCGCAAGCCCGACACCTACGTGTGGCTTTCCCGCCGCGAGGGCTTCGATCTCCTTCCGGAACCCCTGGCCCTGTTGCTCGGGGAACTGCGCTTCGTGCTTGAGGTGGAACTCACCGCCCAGCGGAAGCTCCCCCACGAGGACACTGAGAAAGTTCTCGCCAACCTGGGCGGCCAGGGCTGGCACCTGCAGGCGCCGCCCAACGAGACGCTCAGCGTCTGCAACCAGCCGAACCTGAACCGGGAAATCGACCCGGACGCCTCGCTCGTCAGGGCCTGACTGGCCGAAACCGTGCATGGGTGAAACGTGGAGCGCAGGTTAACGCGAGGTTACCGCGCGGGCCTGCGACGGTCCGTATACTCGCGCGCATGGCCAATCCCAAACGTCGTCGACCGCCGCTGATCAAGGCGCTGCCCTGGTTCCTGCCCGCCCTTGCCGCCGTCGCGTGTGCTGGCCTTACCGCTTCACCCCTGGCCCTGATTCCGCTCCTGCTCGCCAACGCGCTGGCCATGGCCGCCGTCTGCCATGCGATCGGTTTCGACCCGGAACCGAACTACCTGCGCACCGCGCTGCGCCGCGGTTCGGCGTACGTGGTCATGTTCACGATCTACACGTTCGCCGTGTTCGTGCTCGTGGCCTGGCCAATCCTGAAGCTCACCCAGGCGCCCAGCCTGGGCTACGCCCTGCTCCTTGCCGCCACCCTGGTCGTGGCGCTGGGCATCCTGTGGCGGATGTGGCCGGCATTCGGCCTGGTCTACCTGTGGGATGACGCCTACCCCGAGAGCAGTGGCGATGGCTCGTGGATCTTCACGGCCATGGCCCGGTCGGTGAGCTTCGGCCGCCACCTGTCGGCCGAGGAGCGCTTCTTCACCCATTTCCTGCCGGCCGCGATCGGCCTGCTCGTGCTTGCCTTCTGCGCAGTCGCCCTGTCCGGCCTGTACGGGGTGTTCCCGGCCGAGATGCGTATCGCCGCGCTCGCCATCTACGCCGTGGTGCTGCTGCCGGCCTGCTCGCTGCTGATCGCCAACCGCACCCTGCGCGCCCTGCTCTGCGACCGCCGCGGCCACATCCGCACCGCGCGGGCCGAGACCCGGCGCGAGCCCGAGATCAGCGATGCCCACCGGGTGCCGACGCCGACGCCCATCCCGGAGCTGTCGACGGAAGACCGCCAGCCGGAGATCCGTGATGGCGCGCTGCTCGCCGCGATCCGCTCGGGCGATGTCGCCCGTGCGGTCGCCCTCGTCGAGGCAGGTGCGAACCCGAACACCGAAGCGGAACCGGGCGACCGTGACCAGCGGCCGGTGCTCACCCTGGCGGCCCTCTCGGCCGATACGCGACTGCTGCGCGCGCTGATTGCGCGGGGCGCGGACGTTAACCGCGCGCACCACGGCGTTAGCGCATTGCTCGCCGCCTGCCGCGATAGCTGGCACGGCCGGCCGGATGCCGTGCTTACCCTGGTCTCGAACGGCGCCAACGCGGCCGCGACGGATGCGGAAGGCAATACACCGTTGCACGGGGCTGTGCTGAGCGCCGAACCGATGGTTGCCGCCATGCTCCTCGACGCCGGTGCACCGGTGGACGCGGTGAACGCCGCCGGCGAAACGCCGCTGGCCATCGCTTGCCGCGCCGCCAACTGGGCCCTCGCACGCTTCCTGCTCGAACATGGCGCCAAGCCTGCGCCTGTCGGCGCCGAACCTGCCCTGGTCGCGGCGGCCAGCATCGCCGACGACGATGCCGAAGGCGTGAAGGTGCTCCTGCGCTACAAGGCGCCGGTGAACGGTGCCAACGGCCACGGCCGGACCGCGCTGATCGCGGCCGCCAGCGAAGGCCACGAGCAGATCGCCCGCGTCCTCCTCCAGGCCCACGCCAACGCCAACCTCGCCGATCGCCACGGCACCACGGCGTTGATGGAAGCCGCGCGCGCCGGCGCTACCGGCATCGTCCAGCTGCTCGCGGATGCGCAGGCCGACGCTGCGCCGCGCGACAGCCATGGGCGCGATGCACTGACGCTCGCCTGCCAGTCGCCGCGCGCGCAGGCCGCCACGGTCCGCGCCCTGCTCGCCATGGGCGCACAGCCGAAGGCGCCCGGCGCCGACGGGCGCAGCGCGCTCGACCATGCCGCCTCCGGTGGGCGCTGGGATTTCGTGGCATTGCTCGATCCCGAAACGCCGCTGCCCACCTCACTCAGTGAATCGGTGCTGCCCGAGGCTGGCGCCGATTCACCCCTGCACCTCCACGATGCCCTGCGCTTCGGCCACTGGGCGGTCGCATCGACGTTCGCGGCCAAGGTGCGCGAGTGGCCGGTGGAGGAACTCGCGGCGCTGTACATCGACCTGGCCGGCCCAGGCTTCGATGCCGCGCGCGCATGGCTCTTCGATCATGGCCTGCCCGCCGAGACCCGCCTCGCTCCTCCGGTCGATGAGCCCGTCGACGCACTCGGCCGTCGCCTGTTCGATGCCCTGCTCCCGCAGTTGCCGCAGTCCGCCGACGCGCTGTTGCAGCTGATGCGCGCGGGCGCATCGCCTGCTGGCGCGGGGCTGCTCGGCCAGGCCATCTGCCGCCTCGATGGCAGTGACGAGGGCCTTGCGCTCGCCATGCTTGAAGCAGGCGCCGACCCGTTTGGTGCGGACGCCCGTGGGCGCACGCCGATGCACATGGCGGCGGCCACCGGCTCCGCCCGCGTGCTCACCGCGCTGCTCACGCGCGGCCTCGATCCGAACGTTCGCGACGCTGGTGGGCGCACACCCTTGCATGCCGCGCTGGAACACGGCGGCGATGCGCTGCCGCTGGTGCGCCTGCTCGTGGCGCATGGCGCCGATCCGGAAGCTGCCGACGTCAACGGTGAAACGCCGTACGGTCTCGGCATCGGCCATGGCGACGTGGAGCGCTGGCTGAGCTGGCACCTGTGGCCCCTGCCAGGCCGTCCGCTGCATGCTGCCGATCTTCCCGCCGCCGCCGCGGCAGGCGACATGCAGGCGGTAGACCGCCTGCTCGAACTCGGTTTCGGTATCGACACGCGTGACGCGCAGGGTGCCACCGCGCTGCTGCGCGCCGCCGGTGCGGGCCAGGTCGACGTCGCGGTGCACCTGCTCGACGCCGGTGCTGATCCGGCGACCGCTGCGGCGTCCGGCGTCACGCCGCTTGCGGCAGCCGTCAATGCACGCCGCGACGCGGTCGTCGAGCGCCTGCTCGATCGTGGCGTGGCCGTCGACCAGCGCCTTCCGGGTGACACCACGGTGCTGATGATCGCCGCTGCACTGGGTTATCCCGATATCGTGGAGCGCCTGCTCGCCGCCGGCGCCGACGTCAAGGCGGAAGACGCCCATGGCCATACCGCGCTGCACGCTGCCGCGCAGTACTGCTTCGGCAGCAACGACAGCCTGCGCGCGCGTCGCCTGCTCGATGCCGTGATCGGCAAGGGCGCCGACGTCAACAAGGCCGACAAGGACGGCGCGACGCCGCTGCTTCTCCTGCTGGGTTCGCACATGCGCCCGGGCACCCCGGCCGATGCCACCCACCTGGGCGCACTGGTGCCGGTGCTGCTGGACGCAGGCGCGAAGATGGAACACGCCGATCACCGCGGCGTGAGCGCGTTGCACGCCTGCGCCATGCATGCCCTGCTTCCACCTGCCCGCGTACTGCTGCACCGTGGCGCCAACCGCAACGCGGCCGATGCATTCGGCCGCACCGCGGGTGACGTCGCACGCCACCTGGGCTATGTGGATATCGCGCATGAGCTGGGCGTGCGCGCCAACGCGATTCCAAGCGTGCGCCAGACGCTGCGCCAGCCCGCGCAGCCCGAGTGAGCCGTATCACCTGTGGGAGCGCGCTTGCGCGCTCCCACAAGGCAGAGGGTTATTTCTCTTCGGCCCGCTCGCGCTCTTCAGCCGCATCTGCCTCGAACAGGTGCTGCAGGTCGTTGAGCGCCTCCTTCGAACTCTGCACCAGCGCCGCGTCATCGTCGTAGACGAGGTACTGCTGGCGGAGCACCTGCTCATCGAGCTTGCGGAATCGCTGGATGCGCGCCTCGACGACTTCCGGCGGCATATCCAGCGCCTCGAGCACGTGGCGCGTCATCATCAGGCTGGAATAGAACGTCTCGCGCACCGGGTCTTCCACGCCGATATCCATCAGGCGGAACACGTGCTGGCGGTTGCGCGCGCGGGCCACGATCTTCAGGTGCGGATACTGCCGGCGCACGAGACGGGCGGTGCGCAGGTTGGCCTCCGGATCATCCGTGGCCAGCACGAACACCGAAGCCTTGTCGGCCTGCGCGGCGCGGAGCATCTCGGGGCGCCCCGGATCGCCGAAGAACAGTGATGTACCGCCGAAGCGACGCGACGTCTCCACCTGCTCGACGGAACTCTCCAGCGCGACGAACTGGATGCCCTGCGCACGCAGCACGCGGGCGACGATCTGGCCCATGCGACCGAAGCCCGCGATGATCACGCGTGGCGTATCGGTCTCGATCTGGTCGAACTCGCGATCGGGCTTGCGGGCGCGCTCGTGCACCAGGCGCGCGGCCAGCAACACCAGCAACGGTGTCAGCGCCATGGAAAGCGAGATCGCCATCACCATCAGGCCGCGCTGGGGCTCGGTGATGATGTGTTGCTGCTGGGCGAGGTTAAGCACCACGAACGCGAATTCGCCGCCGCTCGCCAGCACCGCGGCGAGCCGTACGGAATCCGCGTTGGTCAGCCCTCCGACCAGCCGGCCCAGCGGCATGATGAGGATGGCCTTCACCGCGAGCAGCCCGGCGACGAGGCCGATGACCACGAGCGGCTGTGCGTAAAGCAGGCGCAGGTCGACCGACATGCCCACGCTGATGAAGAACAGGCCGAGGAGCAGGCCCTTGAACGGCTCGATGTTCGATTCGAGTTCGTGGCGGTATTCGGAGTCGGCGAGCAGCAGGCCGGCCAGGAAGGCACCGAGCGTGCTGGAGATGCCGGCCAGCTCCATCAGCCACGCCGTGCCCATGACCACGAGCAGCGCCGTCGCCGTGGAGACTTCGGTGCTCTTGGCGCGGGCAACGAAGCGGAAGACATGGCGCAACACCACGCGGCCACCGATGATGACGCCGATGATGGCGCCCACGACGCGGGCGATGCTCATGAAATCCGGTGCGTGGGTGTCGCGCGCCAGCTCGCCCCCCAGCAGCGGAACGGCGGCGATGAGCGGGATCGCGGCGAGATCCTGGAACAGCAGGATCGCGAACGCCTGGCGGCCATAGGCGGTGCCGGCTTCCTTGCGTTCCGCGAGGATCTGCAGGCCGAACGCCGTGGAGGACAGCGCCAGGCTGCCGCCGACGATGACCGCCGCTTTCCAGGTCAGGCCGAAGAGGTAGTAACCCATGGCGCCCAGCGCGAGGGCGCAGACGATCACCTGCAAGGTGCCGCTACCAAACACGGCGCGGCGCATGACCCACAGGCGCGACGGCGAAAGCTCGAGGCCGATGACGAACAGCATCAGCACCACGCCGAAATCGGAAATGGTGGCGACACCCTCCGTATCGCTGATCAGGCCGAGCATCGATGGCCCGATGACCACGCCTGCCAGCAGGAAGCCGAGGACGGCCCCCAGGCGGAAGCGCTTCGTCAGCGGGACGGCGATGACCGTCGCCAGCAGGAAGACGACCGCCGTTTCGAGGAATTGATGTCCGTCCATCCGCCGCTCCCGAAATACTGGCCCGGATTATGTCATGGGCGGACGTGGGCGGTTTGGAGGAATCAGGCCTTCAGCCAGCGTGCGACGTCCACCGCGAAATAGGTCAGGATGGCATCCGCGCCGGCGCGCTTCATCGCCACCAGTGACTCGAGGACGACCGCCTTCTCATCCAGCCAGCCGTTCTGCGCGGCCGCCTTGATCATCGCGTACTCGCCGCTCACCTGGTAGACGAAGGTCGGCGCACCGAAGGTCTCCTTCACCCGGCGCACGATGTCGAGGTACGGCAGGCCCGGCTTCACCATGACGGCATCGGCACCTTCGGCCAGGTCGAGCTCGACCTCGCGCAGCGCCTCATCGCTATTGCCCACGTCCATCTGGTACGTGTGCTTGTTGCCCTTGCCGAGGTTGGCCGACGAACCGACGGCATCGCGAAACGGACCGTAGAAGCTCGATGCGTATTTCGCCGAGTAGGCCAGGATGCGAGTGTGGATGTGGCCGGCCGCCTCGAGCGCGTCGCGGATCGCACCGATGCGTCCATCCATCATGTCGGACGGCGCCACGAAATCCATGCCGGCCTCGGCCTGGGCCAGCGACATCCGGATCAGCGCCTCCACGGTCGGCTCGTTCATCACATAGCCATCGGCGTCGATGAGCCCGTCCTGGCCGTGCGTCGTGTATGGGTCGAGCGCGACGTCACCGATCAGTCCCAGTTCCGGGAAACGCTTCTTCAGCTCGCGCGTCGCGCGCTGGAACAGCCCGTCGGGGTTCCATGCCTCGCGCGCGTCCTCGGTCTTCGCGGAGCCATCCACCGACGGGAAGATCGCCAGCGCGGGAATACCCAGCGCGACGCACTCGGCGCCGAGCTTCAGCAGTTCATCGATGGAGAGGCGCTCGACGCCCGGCATGGACGGCACCAGCTGGCGGACACCCTGGCCCTCGACCACGAACGCAACCATGATCAGGTCGGCGGTGGTGAGCACGGTTTCGCGCATCAGGGCGCGGGAGAAGGCGTCGCGGCGCATGCGGCGCATACGGACAGCAGGAAAGGTCATGGGACGTGCCTGGACGTGTGGCGATCCCGCCATTTTACGCCCCGGCGGCCACCCCGGGGGCGGCAGGTCGTCGCAGCCCGCGCCCGCGGTCGTGGGAGCCCACCCCGTGGGCGACGCCTTTCGCCCCTAGGCCACGTCGATACCAAAGCTCCGCCCCAACGGAATCCCATAGATCTCGGACAACAACGCCGTATCCAGCGCCTCCCCCGGCGCCCCGTGCCGCAACAACGCACCCCCGGCCAGCACCGCCACGTCGTCCGCATATCGCGCGGCGAGGTTCAGGTCATGCAGCACCGCGATGACCCCCAGGCCCATCGCCGCGCACGCCCGTGCGCGGCGCAGGATGAAGTGCTGGTGGGCGATGTCGAGGCCCGCTTCCGGCTCATCCAGCAGCAGCCACGCCCCCTGCGGCCCACCCTGCCAGATCTGCGCCAGCACCCGTGCGAGCTGCACGCGCTGCTGCTCGCCGCCGGACAACGCGGTGTAGCGCCGGTCGCGCAACTCCCAGGCGTGCGCCGCGCGCAACGCCGCCACGACGATCGCTTCGTCGCGCACGGCATCCGGCACGTGCGGGCTACGACCCAGCATCACGACCTCGCGCGCGGTGAAACCGAACGCCAGGTCGATCCGCTGCGAGAGCATCGCCCGCCGGCGCGCGAGCGCACGCGGTTCCCACGCGGTGAGCGGCAGCCCATCGAGGGTGACATACCCGGCATCCGGCCGGATCCGCCCAGCGAGCG
The DNA here is from genome assembly GCF_055584245.1 of Luteibacter sp. NPDC104163. Taxonomy (NCBI): domain Bacteria; kingdom Pseudomonadati; phylum Pseudomonadota; class Gammaproteobacteria; order Lysobacterales; family Rhodanobacteraceae; genus Luteibacter; species Luteibacter sp. NPDC104163. The sequence continues at coordinate 50,736 of NZ_JBVJMK010000011.1, read as the reverse complement.
CGCCGAGCAGCGTGCTCTTGCCCGCACCGTTGGGGCCAACCAGCACCAGCAACCGTCCCGGTGTGGCTGCGAGCGATACATGGCTCAGGATCGCGCGGCCCTGGCGCACGATGCCGACACCTTCGGCGACCAGCTGACTGACTGCGTTGGTCGTCATGACACGCCCTCCCCCACCCGGCGACGCAACAGCAGCCAGAGGAAGAACGGGCCGCCCACGAGTGCCGTGAGTACGCCGATCGGCAGCTCACCCGGCGCCACCACGGTGCGCGCGAGCGCATCGGCTGCCACCAGCAAAGTGGCGCCGCCCAGCGCGGAGGCTGGCAGCAGGAAGCGATGGTCCGGACCACAGGTCATGCGCAGCAGGTGCGGTACGACCAGCCCGACGAACCCGATCACGCCCGTGAACGCGACCGAAGCGCCGACCGACAAGGCGACTAGCCCCACGAGCAAGGGCTGCAGGCGTTCGGGGCGGAACCCCAGCAAGGCGGCCTCTCCATCACCCAGCAGCAACGCGTTCAACGCGGCCGCGGCGCGCGGCAACAGGAGCAGCGGGACTACGATCCACGGCGCGACGATCCCAAGCCGTCCCCAACTGGCGCCACCCAGGCTGCCGAGCGACCAGAAGGTGAGATCGCGCAACTGGTTTTCGTTGGCGAGGTAGGTGAGCAGGCCGACACCGGCCATGGCGATCGCATTGATCGCGACGCCGGCGAGCAGCAGGTTCGCGACACCCGGCCGACGCCGTCCAATGGCGAATACCAGCGAGGTCGCGACGAGTCCGCCGATGAAGGCCGACACCGCCACCACCCACGAGCCCGACTTGCCACCGAGCACGATCGCCCCGACGGCACCCACGGCCGCACCGGCCGAGACGCCGATCAGCCCCGGGTCGGCGAGTGGATTGCGGAACAGCCCCTGCATCGTGCTGCCGCCCGTCGCCAACGCAGCCCCTACCGCCGTCGCGAGCAGCAGGCGCGGCAACCGCAGGCCAAGCACGATGCCGTCGTCACCCTGCGGCGCTTCGCCCATGAGCCAGCGCCACAGCGCGCCGGCGACATCGGCCGGCGCGATCGCCATGGCACCGCGGGTCAAGCTCCAGATCGCCGTGGCGAGCAGGAGCAGCGCCAGCGCGCCCAGCAGGGCGCGGCGCCCTGGGCGGCGCCTCGGCAACGACGCAGCCACGCTGTTCACGGCGCAGCCCAGCGCGCCTGCAGTGCCGCGGCGCTTTCCGCCGTGCGCGGGCCAAAGCCAAGCAAGGCCTGGCCTTCCACGAAGAAGATCCGCTTCGCCTTGCCGGCCGGCGTATCGGAAACACCCGGCATCCGCAGCACGCCATCCACACCGCCCACCGAGGCCTCCTGCTCCTTCATCAGCACGATGGCATCCGGCTTCATGGCCACGAGCGACTCGGGCGACACGGCCTTGTATCCCGGAACGTCCGCCGCGGCATTGATACCGCCCGCCAGCACGATGGCGCGATCCGCCGCGGTATCGCGGCCTGCAGCCATCGGGCTGCCCGTGCCGGCCGACATCAGGTACACGGCACGCGGATGCGTCGGCATGGCCGCCACGACCTTCGCCAACGATGCGAAGCGGGCGGCCACATCGTTCGCCAGTGCGTCGGCTTCCTTCGCATGGCCCGTGATAGCACCGATGCGGCGGATCTTCGCTTCGATATCCTGCGGCGACCGCGATGCGGGCAACGTTTCGATCTGGACGCCAGCCCCACGGATCTGTTCGATCGCGGTCGGCGGCCCCGCATCGTGCGTGGCGAGGATCAGGTCGGGGCGCAACGCGAGCACGCCTTCCGCACTGAGCTGGCGAACGTAGCCGACGTCGGGCAGCTTGCGCGCGGCCTCGGGCCAGGTGCTGGTGCTGTCCACCGCCGCGAGCTGGTCCTGCGCGTGGATGGCATAGACGGTTTCCGTGACATCGCCACCAAGCGAGACAATGCGCGACGCGGCTTCAGCGACGCACGGCAACGCCGCCATCGCGGCGGCGAGGACGAGTGCCCGCGCGTTCATGCCGCCACCTCGACGGTGGCGAGCAACGCCCGCCAGTCATCCCGCTCGGGCACACCGGGCTTGCGCTTGCCGAACACCTGCACGATCTGCGTGCCGTCCGCTGCATAGAGTTCCAGCGACGTCACCACACCTTCCGGCACGGGCTTGCGGACGATCCAGCTGCTCACGATCGCATCGGTGCGCAGGTGCAGGTTGAACGCGGGATCCATCACGTTGATCCACGGGCCCGCCATCACGATGTTGCTGACCGGGCCGGTGTGGATCTGCACCACGCCCGGCGAACCGACGAACACCATCAGCGGCGTCCCGGTCGCCGAGGCGCCTTCGAGCACGCTGCGGATCGCCGCATCGGAAACCCGCGTGGCGAACTCTTCACCCACCAGGCGGAGCGCCTGCGTGCGCGTGACCTTGTGCTTCTTCAGCATCGCGAAGAAGTCGTGCGGATCGCGCAGCGCGCGCCAATGGTCGCGCAACGAATCGGCATCCACCGCCGCATCGTCGAGCCGCTCGGGCAGCGGCTCCTCCACGCTCACGATGTCGATGAGCGGCGACTGCACCGCGGCGGTATAGCGGTGCAGCAGTGCGCGCCACGCCGAGCGATTGGTGTCCTCGGTGACATAGACCTTGTGCACCGCCTTGCCGTCGCCATCGAAGAACTGCAGGCTCTCGAGCTCCCGGCCACGCGATACTTCCTTGACCGCGAAGCCGTAGCGCCAGTGGCGGAGGAACAGGCGGAGGTCGATGTCCTCGGCGAGGACGATACCCATGGCGCCGCCGATATCGATGTGGTCGTAGGCGCCTTTCTTCTCATGAACGCAGTACTCGTTGCGCGTCAGCGCCATCACGCGGCACAGCGCGGGCAGGTCGCGGATGATGTCGGGAAGCTCGCCTTCGAGGCGGGTCACGCCATCGCCTACGCGGCTTGCGACCAGGGCGCCTTCGCTGACGCCCAGCCGCTGCGCGGCATCGCGGGCGCGCAGGCCGGGTTCGGCCTCTCGAAGGAGACGGTAACCCTGGAGAAGCGCCGGGATGTCGATGCGCGGCGCGGTAGCGGTCTGGATATCCTGCATGGCGCGGTCTCCTCAGAAGGTGTAGCGGGCGGATACGACGAGCGCGCGGCCGGGCATGGTCAGCCGCTCGATCTGGGCGTTGCGCGCCTGGGCGTCATCGACGCCGCCGCCCGTGGCGACGTTGGTCAGCACGCCGCCGTGCAGCGAGCCCCAGTCCCAGTATTTGCGATCGGCGATATTGGTGACGCCGGCCATCAGCTCCAGCGGCTCCCACGGCTTCCAGTGCGCATACAGATCGAGCGTGGCGTAGCCGGGCGCGCGGAACGTCGTGTCGTCGTCAAGCCGCGACTTGCGCTGCACGCCCTTGCCCACCAGTTCGGCGCCCCAGTCCTTCGCGTCGTACGCGATGCCGAGCGTCGCCGTGAGCGGGTCGACACTGTTGAGCGGCGACCAGCCACCTTCGTAAGTCTTCTTGTCGCCCTTCGACGCGGCCAGGTTGCCTTCGATGCGCCAGCCGGCCAGCGAGTCGTTCAACGCGCCGAGCATGAGGCCACCCGAGGCTTCGACGCCCTTGATCGTGGCCTTCGGGAAATTCACCGCCTGCATGACGATCAACAGGTTCTGGCTGACCGCCCACTGCGGCCATTCGTTCCGCGGCAGGGTGTAACCGCCGAAGATGAAGTTGCGGTAGCGGTTGTAGTACGCGCTGGCGCTGAAGTAACCGAGGTCACCGTTGCCACGCACGCCGATCTCGATGCCCTTGCTCGTCTCGGGCTTGAGGTTCGGGTTGGGTACGATGCCGTAAAGACGCGCCGTGCCCCACGCCACGGCCAGTTCGTTGTACAGCGGCGGGCGGAAGCCCTGGCTGTAATTGCCGAACAGTTCGACGTTGTCGGTGACGGCGAAGGTCACGCCGAGCTTCGGGGAGAATCGGTTCTTCTTTACATCGCCCAGGCCCTCCTGCACGAACGAGCTCTGGTAGTACGGGTCGTTCTGGTCCGGCTTGAACGCATAGTGATCCCAGCGCACGCCCGGGGTGATACGCAAACGGCCGTCCATCAGGGCGATCTCGTCCTGGGCGAAGACGGCGTAGCGATCCGTGTCGTTGCGAGGGAAGAAGCGCAGCGGGTAGTTCTCCGGCATGTACGGCGAACTGCTCGAGGTGATGCCGGTAGCGATGTTCGTGCCCTGCCCGCCCAGCTGGCCGGTCGGCGTGGTGCGCGATGCCTCGACGCCGTAGGCGATGTGCTGTTGCACGCTGCCCGAGTCGATCGTCTTGCCGAACGTGAGGTGGCCACCGACCACCTTCTCGTTCAGGTCGCTGAGGTACAGGCGGTCGTACGTCGCATTGCGCGTGGGCACGTTGGCGAGCGTACGCGTCTGCGATTCGGTCTCGGACTTCTGCCAGTACAGGTCCCACTCGAGGGTGTCGGCGATACCCATGGCGATCGTCGGGAAGCGCTGGCCGACCGAAACGCGCTGGCGGGTCGCGCGGTCGTTCGCCGTATCGGTGAGCAGACGCGTCGTGCCGGCCTGGCCGACCGCGCTAAGGACGTTGGTATCGACGTTGTTACGGTAGAAGTCAGCCGTCACCCGATCCTCGCGACCGCTCGCCGCGACGTGCACGTATTTCGCGAGCAGGCTGGTGCTGTTCTGGGTCAGCGGATCGGGGCGCGTGCGAGTGTAGTTCTGCGTTGCGACATCGCCTTTGTTGCCGAGGTCGTGGCCTTCGATGTGGTTGGCCACGATCACCAGGCCGTTATCCGGACGGCCGCCGGCCAGCGTGAGCGAGGTGCCCAGTGAACGGTCGGCGCTGTCGTAGCGCTCGCGTACCGACACGTAGGTGTCCTTGCCGTCCTTCAGGTAATCGGCGGGGTCCTTCGTGGTGTAACGCACCGTGCCGCCGAGCGAGTCCGACGGATTCAGGGCCGAGGCGGGACCACGGGTGATCTCCACGGCCTTCAGCGTGTCCGGGTCGACGAAGCTGCGGCCCGCGCGCATGCCGGTGGTGGAGAAGCCGAACGAGCTGGAGGCCGGTACGCCGTCGGTCAGGATCGACACGCGGTTACCGTCGAGCCCGCGGATGTTGTAGCTGTCGAGACCCCAGCGACCGGCGGTGCCGACCACGGAAACGCCGGGTTCGTACTTCACGAGGTCGCGGATGTTCGCGACAAGGTGGCGGTCCATCTTCTGCCGGTCGATGACCGTGACGGTGGCCGGCACGTCGAAACGCAGCGACGAGCCGATCGCGGTGACGGTGATGCGCGGGAGGTCATCCGTCGTCGTGGCGGCGATGGGCGCGGCGGCCGCGTCGGCGGCATGGGCGCTGGCGGCGCAAAGCAGTGCCGCGCCTACGGCAGCGGCGAGCAGGGTCTTCCGGGTTGTGTACACGTGGAACGTCCTTCGCTAGGGATCGGGAGCTTGCGAAGGAGGCACGTGCCTCCGGGCTGGCGGCCGGTTATCGGGGCATGGTTCGCCGCCTCTTCATGGGCGGTCGCCGCCTAGCTTATTGCGAATGGATCGCATTCGCAACATGAGATGATACTCACGCGTCGATGCGTGAAGTCGTCTCCGGGTCGAAGAAGTGCAAGCGCTCAGGCTTGAAGCCCAGGCCGACATCCGTGCCCGGCTGGATCGACGAATGCGGCGGTACGCGTGAGACGAGCTCCTCGCCGGCGTGGCGCATGTTGAGGAACACTTCGTTACCCACGGGCTCGACGACCTCGACATGTGCGCGCAGGCGCTCATCGACGTCGGCATGATCGGCGACCGTCAGAAGGTCTTCAGGACGCAGCCCGACGATCAGCGGCTTGTCGACATAAGCCGCCAGCGCCGGCGTGTCCGCGCCCAGCGCGATGCTGCCCTCCTCCATCACCAGGCGCAGCCCATCCTCACGACGCAGCGTGCCGTGGAACAGGTTCATGGCCGGGCTGCCGAGGAAGCCGGCGACGAAAAGATTTGCCGGCTTGTTGTAGAGGTTCATCGGCGTATCCAGCTGCTGGATCACGCCGCCGTTCAACACCACGATGCGCTGGCCTAGCGTCATTGCCTCGATCTGGTCGTGGGTGACGTAGACCATGGTCGCACCGACGCGGCGATGGATGCGGGCGATTTCGACGCGAGTCGAGAGACGCAGCTTCGCGTCGAGGTTCGACAGCGGCTCGTCGAGCAGGAACACGGAAGGGTCACGCACCAGTGCGCGGCCGAGGGCAACACGCTGGCGCTGGCCGCCCGACAATGCCGCCGGGCGATGGTCCAGGCGCTCATTCAAGCCAAGCATGTCGGACGCATCCGCAACGCGGCGATCGATCTCCGCCTTGTCGGTGCCACGCAGGCGCAGGCCGAAGCCGAGGTTCTCGCGCACGGTCATGTGCGGGTACAGCGCGTAGTTCTGGAACACCATGGCGATGTCGCGATCCTTCGGCGCCACGTCGTTCACCACGCGGTCGCCGATGGTCATCGTGCCGCCCGTGATCGATTCGAGCCCGGCGATCATGCGCAGCAGCGTGGTCTTGCCACAGCCCGAGGGGCCGACCAGCACCAGCAGCTCGCCATCCGCGATCTCGAAGCTCGCCTCTTTCAGGGCCACGTGGCCGTTGGGGTAAACCTTGCGTACCTTGTCGAGGCGAACCGCTGCCATCAGAACTCTCCGGGGGGTGTCGGGGGCCGGCCCGCCTGCGCGTGCCATGGACCCGGTGGATGGGGTATTCTGCCGACGTAATCGTTTACGTCATAGTGTCGGTTCCCCACGGCCCCATTCAGGACTCCCCGGTCGTGTCAACGGAGTGAAGAGCAAACCGTCACTAGACGTCAGGCCCCGCAAGAGGCACCCTTGCGGGCTTCCGTGACACGACAGGTTTCCCATCATGGCCAACGTTAGCGCCGCGGCGCCGACCCTGCTTGCCGATCTCGGCGGCACGAATGTCCGGTTCGGCATCGCCCACCCGGAACAGGACCACCCGCTGGTCCAGGAAAGCATCCGCCGCTACCACGTCAAGGACTACGCCTCGCTGGCTGACGCCGCGAAGCAGTACTTCAAGGAAACCGGGCATGAGGCGCAGCGCGCCATCATCGCCGCCGCAGGCCGTATCGATAACGGCGAGACCGTGAAGGTCACCAACAACCCCTGGGCCATTTCCGCGCACAAGCTGGCGAAGGAACTGGACCTCGAGTGGGTCCACCTGGTCAACGATTTCGCCGCCCAGTCGATGGCGGTGATGCTGATGAGCGCGGACAAGGTCATCGATGACAAGGGCACCACCGAGCTCATGGCGGTCGGCAACGTCGCCGTGCCGCGCATCGGTGCGAAGGACGAGCAGACCTTCGTCGTCGTCGGTCCGGGCACCGGCCTTGGCGTGGGCGGCCTGCTGATCCGTGGCGACAAGGTCAGCGTGTTGCAGACCGAGGGCGGCCACGCCGGCTTCGCTGCGCACAGCCCGGAAGATATCGAGATCCTGAAAGTCCTGAATCTCCGTTACGGCCGCGTCTCGAACGAGCGCCTGATCAGCGGTGGCGGCCTGCAGAACCTCTATACCGCCATCTGCGAGATCTCGGGCCAGAAGCCCGATGAGACGATCACCCCGGAAGACATCACCCGCCGCGCCACCGACGGCACCTGCCCGATGTGCCAGCGCGCGGTCGAGACTTTCGCCGGCATCTTCGGCAGCGTCGCAGGTGATCTCGTGCTCACGCTGGGTGCGTGGGATGGCGTGTACCTCACCGGTGGCATGACCCCGATCCTGATCCCCTGGATCCAGAAGCACTTCCGCGAGCGCTTCGAAGCCAAGGGCCGCTTCCGCGACACGATGGAGCAGGTGCCAACCCAGGCCATCATGAACCCGGAACCGGGCCTCATCGGCGGCGCCGCCCTGGCGATCGTCGAGGCTGGCGGCACGCCGCTGCGCCGCTGATCCATCAGATCGAGGCGCCGACGACGGCGCCTCGATCAGTTCCTGGCTGCGCTACTGTTCCTCGTGCTTCGGGTGAGGCGACAGAGAAATCGTTCCCACGCAATCGGGCGCGGCCTCTTCAAAAGCAAACATCAGCTCACCCCATTCGCCGGTGGCGGACCAAACCGTGCGCTGGGCCCCGTGCGGGCTCGGGGGCTGGCTGATTGCCAGCGATGGGTAGTGCCTGACGACCTCATGGCGCGTGACGCATCGCCCCTCAAGAGCCATGGACGCGACGGCCACCTTATCGTCCACGTCAACCCGGACTTCTGAGCCGCTAACGAACACCGCGGCCGAAAGCTGAGCGGCCCCGCCCGTCGTCGTCCCATTCGGAACAACGCTCGAGGCGATGTCCTTGACTGGCGACGAAAACGGCCAGGTTGCGCGCAAGACAGCGCCACCTCGGCGTCCTGCATCAGCAAATGTCTCGATCTGGCGCCACAGGTCCGGCTCTACATCCGTAGCCGCGGCAACAGTCATCACTCCATGATTGGCGTCGTACCAGTTGCCGTAGTAGTCGAGATAGGTTTCGCCGGTCGGCACGCGGTTACGAGCGGGTTCGCTTGCGACTACCACCGGAACCCACGCCAGCGCCACCGCGCAGACAAATCCACGACAGATCATTCCTTTCCTTTCCTACATCCGCGCCGAATCGCGCAGCGGGAGTGTGCGAGAACCCTGCACATGAAAGTTTGAGAAAAGTGGACATTCCTATCTCGATTCTTTGCCCGCTCCCGACCCCGAAGCACACCGAGGCTAAGGCGGCGCAAGCCGCTCAAGACATGCATTCGCGATAGCGAATGAACCGATTCCGTGGCGCGTCGAAACGGACGCGCCCGGCAATGAACTCGATTGCTCGATCAGTTCGCCGGAGCGAGCAGCGCGTCCAGGTCGCTTTCGTCGAAGCTCAGGCGCTCACGGCTGCCGCCACCTTCGAGCACCGCATCGGCGAGTTCGGCCTTGCGGGCCTTCAACTCCTCGATGCGCTCCTCGACCGTCCCCGCCGTGATCAGGCGGTAGACAAACACCGGCTTGTCCTGCCCGATGCGATGCGCACGGTCGCTGGCCTGCGCTTCCGCCGCGGGGTTCCACCACGGATCGTAGTGGATGACCGTATCGGCGCTGGTGAGGTTGAGGCCGACGCCACCAGCTTTCAGCGACAGCAGGAACAGCGGCACTTCGCCATCCTGGAAGCGCTGCACCGGTTCGGCGCGATCGCGGGTTTCACCGGTGAGCGTGACGTAGCTCAGGCGGCGGCGGTCCAGCTCGTTCGCGATGAGCTTGAGCATCTCGGTGAACTGGCTGAAGAGCAGTACGCGCCGGCCTTCGGCGAGCAGTGCGGGCAGCATGTCCATCAGCAATTCGAACTTCGCCGATTCGCGCACGCCGCGCGCGGCTTCGAGCTTCACCAGGCGCGGATCGCAGCAGACCTGGCGCAGCTTCAGCAGCGCATCGAGCACGACGATGCCGCTGTGCGCGATACCGCGCTGCGCGATGACCTCGCGCAACTCTTCCGCGAGCGACAGGCGCAGGCTTTCATACAGATCGCGCTGGCGCGGCTCCATGACAACGCGGCGGGTGATCTCGGTCTTCGCCGGCAGTTCGGACGCCACCTGGGCTTTCGTACGGCGCAGGATGAACGGTGCGATGCGCCGGTTCAGGCGCTCCTGCACATCCGTGTCCTGGTGCTTTTCGATCGGTGCGCGGTAATGGCGACGGAACGCGCCTTCGTCACCAAGCAACCCCGGAACAGCAAGGTCGATCTGCGACCACAACTCGCCAAGGTGATTCTCGAGCGGCGTGCCGGTAAGGCACAGGCAACGCGGGATCTTCAGCGCCAGCAGCGCGCGGCGTGCCTGCGTGCGCGGGTTCTTCACCTGCTGCGCTTCATCGAGCACGACCAGCGAGAACGGCTGCTTCTTCAGCGCCTCCACATCACGCGGCATCAGTGCGTAGGTGGTGAGGATGACGTCGTTCTCCGCCATGCGGGTAAACGTCTCCGCACGCTGCGGACCATGCAGCGCGAGCAGGCGCAGGCTCGGCGCGAAACGCGCGACTTCCGACACCCAGTTCGGCACGAGGCTGGTCGGCACCACGACGAGCGCTGGCGCATCGAGCTGCCCGCTTTCCTTCAGCGCCAGCAGGTGCGTGATCAGCTGCAGCGTCTTGCCGAGGCCCATGTCGTCGGCGAGCACGCCACCGGTACCGGCTTCGGCCAGCGCGTTCATCCAGCGCAGGCCATCGCGCTGGTAGCCACGCAGTTCGGCTTGCAGGCCTTCGGGCACCGCATCGCTCGCGCGCTCCGCGGCTTCGCGCAGGCGCTTGGTGAAACCACGCAGGCGCTCCGGGGCTTCGAACGAACCACCGCTGGGCAGCGCCTGTACGATCTCTTCGAGACGGCCGGCCTGCACGCGTGGCAGGTGCAACTGCTGGCGCGGCTTCTCGAGATATTCGGCAAGCGGTGCGAGCAGGTCGCGCAGTTCCTTCAGGCGCACGGGCACGCGGCGGCGATCGTCGACCGGCGCGTACCACACGGAATCTTCCGCTTCACCCGGCATGGGGCTGAGGCTGAGCTGGTGCTCCGCGAGCGCCTGCGCCACGGCGGGCAGCAGGTTCACGCGCTTGCCTTCCACCTCGATGCCGATTTCCAGGTCGAACGCGCGATCGGCGTCGTCTTCGCGGGCCTGGCCGTACCAGTGCACCGGGCCTTCGAGCACTTCAAACGGGAAGCTGGGGGCGTAATCGAGCATGAAGCCATCGGCCTCGAGCTTCGGCCGCAGCGCCAGCCAGCGCGCGGGCGTGTTCACTTCGAGTGCGCCGGCGTAGCCCTTGCCGGGGAATAGCCACGCATCGTCAGGCAGCGTGTCGGCCATGTCCCAGGGCAAACCCTCGGTATCCACCGCCGGATTGAGTCCCGCGGTTTCCAGCGTTTCCATGCTGGCGAGTTCTTCGGCGCGGCGGCGCGTGATCTCGAGCAGCACGCCATTGCGCACGCGGCGAACCAGCGGCTCGCCACCGCGGCCGGGCAGGCGCTCACCGGCGTAATCGAACGACAGGCGGCCATACGCCAGCGGCGGAGTACCGGCGGCAAGGCGGGCGTGCCGGGTCAGCGCGTGCAGGGTCAGCACGGGGCGCGGCGACACCTCCGCCCGGCGCATCTCGGCGAAGACCTGCGGCGAGGGGATGCGCTCGCCCAGGCCCGCTTCGCCCAGGCCAGAAGCAAAGGTGGCGGTGCTTTCCGGCGGCAACGGCGGCAGATCGAGCCACGCGCTCTCGGCGGCATCGCTTTCGAGCGGGCCTACCTCGGCGTGCTCGGCGTCGAGGAACCACAGCGTGCCCACGCGGAACAGCCGCTGGCTGGCGGGCACGTCGGGGAGCAGCTTCTGGCCGCCATCCTTTTCAACGCTCCAGCGCCAGCGCAGGGCGTGCGGCGCGCCGCGCGAGAGACGCAGGCCGGCCACGCCACCGAAGAAGCACGGGGCGGAATCCAGGACCTCGGCAAGCAGCTGGTCACCCAGCGGGCCGGCGAACCGCGCGTAGCTGCGGCTCTTGCGCAACGTCTGCGGCAGGCCGAGGACAGTGGCGGCAAGACGTTTCTCATCGATATTGAGAGCGGACTCCGGCAGGTGCCGGCTATCCAGCGGCAACGGGCGCGAGAAACGGCCGTCTTCGCCCTGGGTCAGCAGGACAGGGGCGACATCCAGCCGCGCGGCCGGCTCGTGGTCGTCGTTCACGCCCTCGAGGAAGAAGCCCAGCACGGTGCGCTCTGCCGTGGGCGCCTTGGGCGCGATGCCGCCCAGCGCGCGTTGCCACGCCACGGGGAGCTCACCCGCCGGTTCGGTTCGCCTGCGCTTTTCGTCCGGTTGATGCATCCGTGTCGGTCTCGCCTGCGCGACCAAAACAGGAAGCTTAGCAAAGGCACGGTGACGTGCCCGTAGGACTTTTTACCCGGGACCGGCCCGGTTCAGCGAACCGGGCGGTCGGCGGGGGCCTACGAGCGACGGCTGGCGAACAGGTCGACCGGGTATTCGGCCTTCTGCTCGCGGCCCATCAGCCTGCGCACGCCCTCTTCCGGGGTGACTTTGCCATGCAGCACGTCGCGGACAGCCGCCGAAATCGGCAGGTCCAGGCCGTGCTTGGCGGCCAGGCGGTCCACCTCGTCGGCGGTGACCACGCTCTCGACCACCTGGCCGATCTGGCGCACGGCATCCTGCAGGCTGGTGCCCTTGCCCAGGGCCAGGCCCAGCCGGCGGTTGCGCGACAGGTCGCCGGTGCAGGTGAGCACCAGGTCGCCCAGGCCCGCCAGGCCCATCAGGGTCTCGGCACGGGCACCGAGGGCGACGCCGAGCCGGAGCATCTCGTTCATGCCGCGGGTAATGAGCCCCGCGCGGGCGTTCAGGCCCAGCTCCATGCCATCGGCCACGCCGGTGGCGACGGCCAGCACGTTCTTCATCGCGCCGCCCAGCTCGGCACCGAGGATGTCGTTGCCGGTGTAGGCACGGAAGTTCGGCGCATGGAGCAGGACGGCCAGCTCCTTGCCGAACGCTTCGTCGGTGGCGTGCACGGTCACCGCGCTGGGCAGGCCGGCGGTCACCTCACGGGCGAACGACGGACCGGTGACGACCGCGGCCGGGTGGCCCGGCAGCTTTTCGTTCACCAGCTCGTGCAGGAAGCGGCCGGTACCGGTCTCAAAGCCCTTGGTGGCCCAGGAAATCCGGGCACCCGGGTCGAGCATCGGGATGATCTCGTCCAGCACGGAGGCGAACGCATGGCTCGGCACCACGATCAGCACGATGCCCGCGCCGCGCACGGCGGTGGCTAGGTCGGCCTCGTAGGCGAGCTCCGGCGGGAGATCCAGGTCCGGCAGGTAGCGCAGGTTGCGCCGCGCCGAGGCCATCTCGGCCAGGGCGGCGGCGTCACGCCCCCACAGGCGCGTGGGGACGTCGTTACGCGCCAGCAGGGCGGCCAGTGCGGTGCCCCAGGACCCGGCGCCGAGGACGGCGACGGTGGGTCGGGAAGGCGCGCTCACGGCTTAGCTGTTGAGCGTATGGGTACCGGCGCCTTCGACCTGCTGGCGCTGCTGCTCGGCGTACAGGGCATCGAAGTTGATCGGCTGGAGGAGGAACGGCGGGAAGCCGCCTTCCTGGACCATGGCCGAGACCATCTGGCGGCCGTACGGGAAGAGCAGGTTCGGGCAGTACGAGCCCAGGATGCCGTCACGGTCTTCGTCGGTGAAACCGGCGATGCCGAAGATGCCGGCCTGGTGCACTTCGGCCAGGTACGCGGTGCGCTCGCCCAGGGCGCAGGTGAGCGTGAGCGACAGGACGACTTCGAACAGGTCGTTGCCGAGGTCGACGGCCTTGTGGCCCAGGTTCAGCTGGACCTGCGGCTGGGCCTCGGTCTCGCCCATTTCCTGGAAGATCTGCGGCGCGTTCGGGGCTTCGAACGAAGCGTCCTTCACGTAGATCTTCTGCAGCACGAGCTGGGGCTGGCCGGCCTGGCCGTTGGCGTTGAACTCTGCCATGGTCTGTTCCTCGAAAATAAGCGGCGTGGGTTGGGGATTCACGCCAGCGGCGCGAAAGCCGGGATTGTTTCACACAACCCGGGCAAGCGCACATCCTGCTTGCGTGAAGGGTCCATCATCTGGGAGAATGCCCGGCTCCCCTATGCCAACCCGCTTTGTCGGGCAGGCCCATCACGCGATGTGGGCCTCGAACTGGCGGGAATGCTCCACCTCCAGCCATCGCGTGGCGCCCCTGTATCCACGGGCCGTGTCGCTGGGCCGTTGCCTCCCTGGCCAAAGGGTGGTCAAACCGAATCTATAAGGAGGCCCACATGGCCCGTAGATGCCAAGTCACCAATAAGGGTGTGCAGACCGGTAACAACGTCTCGCATGCGAACAACAAGACCCGTCGCCGCTGGTTGCCGAACCTGCACGAGCGCCGCTTCTGGGTCGCCAGCGAGAACCGTTGGGTCAAGCTGCGCGTTTCTAACCACGCCCTGCGCACCATCGACAAGAACGGCATCGAAGCCGTGCTGGCCGACCTCCGTGCCCGTGGCGAGAAGATCTAAGGAGTCCGACAATGGCTGGCAAGCGCGATAAGATTCGCCTGATCTCCTCTGCGGGTACCGGGCACTTCTACACCACGGATAAGAACAAGAAGAACACGCCGGAAAAGATGCTGATCAAGAAGTACGATCCCGTCATCCGGAAGCACGTGGAATACAAGGAAGGCAAGATCAAGTAATTGATCTTGAGAAAAACCCGCCGAAAGGCGGGTTTTTTTTGCTCCCGCAAGAGCAATAAAAAAGCCCGCCAATGGCGGGCTTTTTTACGCTGCAATGTGGAGGGCTTACGCGCCGACGGCGGAGTAACCCTTCAAGCGCTGCGCGAACTGCTGGAGCGAGCGGATGCCGCTTTCCTCGGCTTCGTGGATCCACTGCTGGAGCGCGCTGAGCGCCTTGTCGGCACCACGCTCTTCCATCAGGGCGACGAGCCGGGCGCGGAAATCGCACACCGTCTGCAGCGCCGGGCGGTTGGCCAGGGCGGCGTGCATGCGCTCGCGGGCATCGTTGTCGAGCCAGCGGCCACCATCGGCCAGCGCACGGCGCAGGCGACGCGGCACGGCCTTCATGCGATCGCCGGCCTGCTCCACTTCCTCGCGCATCGTCGGGAGAATGACGTTGCGGTAGTAGTCCGTGGTCGCCTGGAAGCGCAGGGTGAGCACACCCTTCAGCGTCTCGGCATCCGGCAGGTGTACGTTCGGGCGGATGTTCAGCGTGGGGGCCACGCGGAGCACCTTGGCGAGACGGAACACACGCAGCGTGCAGATCGCCGCCCAGCCGATATCGAACTCCCACTTGCGCAGGGCGAACTTCGCCGAGCTCGGGAACGCGTGGTGGTTGTTGTGCAGCTCTTCACCGCCGATCCAGAAGCCCCACGGCGAGATGTTCGTGGCCGTGTCGCTGCTCTCGAAGTTGCGGTAACCCCACCAGTGGCCGATGCCATTGACGAAGCCGGCGGCCCAGAACGGGATCCACAGCATCTGCACGGCCCACAGCGCCATGCCGATCACGCCGAACAGCGAGAAATCGATGACCGCCATGAGCACGGGGCCCCAGTACGGGTGCTTGCCGAACAGGTGGCGCTCGAACCAGTCATCCGGGGTGCCGCGGCCGTACTTCTCCATGTCGGCCTTGTTGTAGCTGGCCTCACGGTAGAGCGACACGCCGTCCAGGAAGACCTTCTTGATACCGAAGATCTGCGGGCTGTGCGGATCTTCCTCGGTCTCGACCTTGGCGTGGTGCTTGCGGTGGATGGCGACCCATTCCTTGACGACCATGCCGGTGGCGAGCCAGCCCCAGAAGCGGAAGAAACCGTTGAGCGTCCAGTGGAAATCGACGCCGCGATGGGTGGCGCTGCGGTGGTAGTACAGCGTCACCGTGAAGATGGTGAGCTGGGTGACCACGAGCATGTAGACCACGATCTCGCCCCACGAAGCGCGGGTGAGGCCGTTGGCCAGGAAGTCGAGCACCGTGTCGAACATCGAGTCGTTACCGCTTGGGTAGTGAAGGGGATGTACAGTTGTGCAGTCTATATGGGCGACCCCGTACCCACCAGCACGGAACGCGGCAAAATGTGAAGCCCATGGTTGTGGGAAATGCGGCGCTTTCCGCACAATCGCCGGATGACCGCGACCCGCCCTGTTCAGCCATGTGAAGACCGCCGGGCGCGTTGCCCGCAGGATCCCGCGCGTTGCGCGACGATGGGCGATTTAGTCGCATGATCGATACCGGTTTGCTGAATGTCGCCGGCGTTTCCCGGCGCCGGGCGGGACGCGCCGCCGTGAGCGACGTGAGCTTTTCACTGAACCGCGGTGAAGTGTTGGGGCTTCTGGGCGTCAATGGCGCCGGTAAGTCGACCACCCTGCAGATGCTCGCCGGGGCGCTGAAGCCTGATACGGGCTCCATCCGGCTCGACGGGCGCGATTTCGTGGCGCAGCCGACGATCGCCCGCCAGCTGATCGGCTGGCTGCCGGAAAGCGCGCCGCTCTGGCCCGAACTCACGGTGGAAGAGCACCTGCAGGCGTTCGCGGCGCTCCGCGGCGCCGCGCGGACCGCGGCCCGCGCCGCCGCCAGCGCGATTATCGAGCGCCTCCAGCTGGGCGAGCTTCGGCGCCGCCTGGCAGGCGTGCTATCGCAGGGCCAGCGACAGCGACTGGGCCTGGCCTGTGCCCTGGTCCACGAACCGGCCCTGCTCATCCTCGACGAACCCGCCAACGCCCTGGATCCTGTCCAGGTCGGTGAACTGCGCAAGCTGATCCGCGAACGCGCCGCCGCCGGCAGCGCCGTGATCCTTTCCACCCATGTGCTGGCCGAGGTGGTCGCCGTCTGCGATCGCGTCGCGATCCTGCATGAGGGGACGCTCCGCCACGACGCGCCCCTGGGCGGCGCGGAAGGTGGGAAGGCGCTCGAATCCACCTTCTTCTCGATCGCCACCGGAGCGGCCGCATGAGCCTCGCCGCCGTCACGCGCCTGGAACTACGCCGCCTGGCCGTTCGCCCGCTCGCCTGGGCGCTGGCGGCGCTGACGATCGCGTGGCTCGCCTGGACCTTCGTGCTTGGGCTCGGCCAGTTCCTCGGCATGCAGGTCAAGCTGGCCGCGGTCGCCGACGCGCCCGGGTTCACCGATCTCGTAGCCATCCCCCTGCTGGCCGAACTGGTCAAGCTCTCCTTCCTGGTCGTGCCGCTGATGACGATGTCGCTGATCGCCGGCGAGCGCCGCACCGGCACGCTGGCCCTACTCGCGTCCACGGGCCTGCCTGCCTGGCGCATCGTGATCGGCAAATACCTCGCGGTCCTCGCATGGCTTGGCCTGTGGCTCGCCGCCACGCTCGCGATGCCACTGATCGTCGGCGCCAGCGGGAGCGCCGACTGGGGCAAGCTGGCCGCGGCGACGCTGGGCACGGCCCTGGTGCTGGCGACGCTGGCGGCGATCGGCCTGGCCTGCTCGGCTGCCACCGCGTTTCCTGCCATTGCCGCGGCGATGGCGCTCATCATCACGCTCGCGCTGTGGACTATCGACCGTGGCGCGCAGGCCGCCGGCATCAGTGGCGGCTTCCTCGACTGGCTCACGATGGCCACCCACCTGCAGAACCTGCTGCGCGGGCTGGTGACCTCGGTCGACGTGCTCTGGTTCGTCCTCGCCATCGCGCTGTCGCTCACCCTCGCCATCCGCCGCCTCGGCACCGACCGGGAGCGTCAGTAATGCGCCGCCTTGATCGCTGGCTCGTCGTCATCGGGCTTTTCATCGCGACCGGATGCCTCGGCTTCCTGAGTTCGCGCCACGTTTGGACGGCCGACTGGACCCGCGGCGCGCGCGCCAGCCTCGCGCCGGAAAGCGTCGCCGTGCTGTCGAAGCTGCCCGGCACGGTGGATGTCGTCGGTTACCTGTCGCCGACCGGCCCGCTGCGCGAGCAGACCGCGGCGGTGATCGAGCGCTACAGCCGGGAGAAGCACGACCTGAAGCTGTCCTTCGTCGATCCGGACCTCGATCCTGCGGCGTCGCGCCAGCTCGGCATCAGCGGCAACGGCGCGCTGCTCGTCCGTTACAAGGGGCGCGAAGAGCGCGTCGAGAGCCCGATCAACGAGCGCAACCTGTCGAATGCACTTGAGCGCCTCGCCCGCGGGGGCGAACGCATCGTCGCGTTCGTCACCGGCGATGGCGAACGCCAGGCTGACGGTGTCGCCAACGCCGACCTGGGCACCTTCATGCAGCAGATGGAGCGCCGCGGCATGCGCGCCGTGCCGCTCAACTTCGGGCAGACGCAGGGCGTGCCCGAACACACCGACCTGGTCGTGCTGGCGAGCCCCTCGGCGGCACTTACCCCGCAGGCCGTCGGTGCGCTGGTGGATTACGTGCACGGTGGTGGCAACCTGCTGTGGCTCACCGAGCCAGGCAATGCCGATTTCGGCACGGGCGCACTCGCCGATGTACTGGGCGTGCGCGTGCTGCCGGGCGTACTCGTCGATGGCCAGGGCAGCACGCTCAATGTGAAGGACCCACGGATCATCGTGGCGTCGGACTATCCGTTCCACGCGATCACCCGCGCGTTCCGCGATACGACCCTGTTCCCGCAGGCTTCGGCGCTCGCGCAGGTTTCCGACCATGACTGGGCCGTCGTGCCGTTCCTGCGCTCGAGCGATCGCAGCTGGACCGCTTTCGGCGGCATCGACAATGACAAGCCATCGACGATCGCCTTCCACCCCGAAACCGGTGAGCTGAAGGGCCCACTGGATTTCGGCTTCGCGCTGAACCGGCTCTCACCCAGCCCGGAGAAAAGCGAGCAGCGCGCGGTGATCATCGGCGACGGCGATTTCCTGTCGAACACGTACGTCGGCAACGGCGGCAATCGCGCGCTCGGCGAACGCATCTTCAACTGGTTGCTCGGCGATGACGTGCTCGTGGACCTGCCAGCTCGCGGGGCACCTGACCGGGTCATCACGGTGTCGCAGGACGGCCTGAATGCGCTGACGTTCGGCTTCCTTGTCGCGCTGCCCGTGCTGCTGATCGCGTGCGGCGGATTCATCGCCTGGCGCCGCCGGAGGCGCTGAGGATGCATGCGCGGATCATCGGGGTCGTGGTGCTGCTCGCGCTGGTCGGCGCCGTGGCATGGCAGATGCACTCCGACGATGCCGATGTGCTTGCCCACACGCTGACGCCGCTCGACCCTTCGACCGTGCAGCACGTCGACATCACCATGAAGGGCCTTCCTCCCCAGCGCTTCGACCGAGAGGGGGACCACTGGAGTGGCACGGACCAGGGCCGGCCAGCCGACCTCGCCGCGCTGGCTTCCACGCCCGTAGCCGAGTGGAAGCCGGCGGCCGACTTCGCACCGGCCAACATCGGACTGGCCCCGCCGCTCGCGGTCCTGACCCTCGACGGCACCCGCATCGAATACGGCGACCTTTCAGCCCTGGGCCGCCAGCGCTACGCCCGCATCGGCGACCGCATCGCGCTCATCCCCGCCCAGGCCATGCCCCGCCCACCCCGCACCCAGGCCCTGCCTACGAAGCCGATGCTCTAGGTGCTGTGGGCAAAACGCTGTGGGAGCGTGCTTGCACGCGATGGGTGGTGCCGCGAGCACCCATCGCGCGCAAGCGCGCTCCCACAAGGAAGTGCGCGTGGTGTCTTGCCCTTCCTCCCATTTCGCCCAATATTCCGGCCATGCCCGAATTACCCGAAGTCGAAACCACCCGCCGCGGCATCGCCCCGCATATCGAGGGGCGCCGCGTCACGGGCGTGATCCTGCGCCGCCCGGACCTGCGCTGGCCGATACCGGCCGAGGTGTCGTCGCTGCTGCCCGGCCAGGTCGTGGAGAGTGTCGACCGCCGGGCGAAATACCTGTTGCTGGAAACCAGCGCGGGCACCGCGCTGCTGCACCTGGGCATGTCGGGCATGCTGCGCGTGCTTCCCGCCGACACGCCGATCGCGAAGCACGACCACGTCGATATCGCGTTTGATACCGGCAAGGTCCTGCGCTTCACCGATCCGCGTCGCTTCGGCGCCCTGCTCTGGCAGAACCCCGGCGAGACCCACGAGCTGCTCGAAGGGATCGGCCCGGAGCCGCTGACGGACGCGTTCGACGGCGAGCGTTTGTTCGAGCTTTCGCGCGGCCGCAGTGCCGCGGTGAAGACCTTCATCATGGATAACGCGGTGGTCGTCGGCGTGGGAAACATCTATGCCAGCGAAGCCTTGTTCGCTGCGGGCATCGATCCACGGCGCGCGGCGGGGAAGGTCTCGTACGAACGCTATGTCCGCCTCGCCGCGGAGATCAAACGGATCCTTGCGTACGCGATCACCCGCGGCGGCACCACGCTGCGTGACTTCCTGGCGCCCGATGGCGCACCCGGCTATTTCTTCCAGGAGCTGTTCGTGTATGGCCGCGCCGGCGAGCCGTGCAAGGTGTGCGGGACGCCTGTTCGCGTCGTTACGCTCGGGCAGCGCGCGTCGTTCTGGTGCCCGTCTTGCCAGAGGTGAATTCCTACATTGATGTCGTCCTTCGCCCGATAGCGTGAAGCGCGCACGCCTCCGTAGGCTAGCCCCTCCCCACCCACGCAAGGATGCGTATGAAGAAGCTCATGCTGGCGGCGCTCGCCGCGGCTGCCGTGCCCGCAGCGCACGCACAGACCACGCTAGATCGGCCATTCAACGAATACACCTGGCTGACGGCCCATAACGCCTTCGCGAACACGCTCGTTCCGAGCCAGACGCTTTCCCTCGGCGCGCAACTCCAGAGGGGCGTGCGCGGCCTGATGCTGGATATCCACGAGAGCAATGGACGCGTGCGCCTGTGCCATGGCGGCTGCCTTGGCACCGAACCAACGCTCGCCGATGCACTGAACAAGCATGTCCTGCCCTTCATGCGGCAGGTGCCGCAGGCCATCGTCACGCTTCACCTCGAGGACTACACGAGCCGCGCCGCGCTGGCCGCGGAACTGTCGCTGGCGCCAGAGGCAGCTCGCCTCTCGTTCTCGCCGGAACAGTGGACGCGTGAGCGCTGGCCCACGCCGCGCGAGATGGCAGACGCGGGCCAGCGGCTGGTCATCTTCACGCAGCAACGGGATAACGCGGGTGCCCTGCCAACCGTGGGAGGACCCGCGCATGTCCTGCATGACCGCACCTACACCTCGGAGAACCACTGGGAGCTCGGCCGGACCATCTTCGAGCACGATGCCTCCTGCACCAGCCGCTGGGAGTCACCCGGTCTTTCCAACGGATCCACGTGGGGCCCGCGCGAGTGGCCGCGCCTCTTCGTGATGAACCACTTCCATGGTGCGCCGCTTGGCAATCACAGCGCTGCAGACAACAGCTACGACGCGCTGCGGTCACGCATCGACGATCATTGCCGCCCAGCGGCGGGCCGCAAGCCGAACTACGTGGCGGTGGATTTCGTGGAAGCCGGACAGGCGGCAAGCGTGGTCGCCGCGTTGAACGCCGGTGTGATCGAGTTCTTCGACGAACCCGCGGGCAAGGGCGAACGCATCTGCGCGGTGGCGGCGGGTGCGCGGCGGACGGTGATGCTGGAGGAATATGCGGGCGACCGCTGCCCGCCCGATCGCCTGCGCTCGGCGGTGGTGCGTGATGTACGGGCCGGCACCCGCATCGAACTGGCCGAAGCGGCGACGCACGATTCGGCGCGAACCATCATCACGGTGAAACACGATCTGGACGGTGAACGCGCGCTGGTACACGACCTCCGCGCCGCGCAGGAGGATGAACACCTCAAGGTGAGTTCATCCGCCAGCGGTTTCGCGAAGGGCGTGCTGCAGGTAGCGTTCGCGACCGCCCGTTAATTGTGGGAGCGCCCTTGGGCGCGATGGGTTTGCCGCAAGCCCCATCGCGCGCAAGCGCGCTCCCACAACGACGACTAGCGCGGCCAGCGCATCTCGGCGTGGGAGTTGTTGAAGCGGGGGTCGTTCTCGTCGCCGTGCAGTGCCACGGTGAGATCGACGGGGAGGCCCGCGACTTCGACGGCCTGGCCATCCTGGAAGCGAGCGCCGAGCGCGCCAAGATCGACGAGGCTTTCCGCCAGCGCGCCGACGCGGTCGATCTCGTTGTCCGGCACGTTGGTGAAGCTGAAGTCGGGCCGGCCAAACTTGCGCATGCCACGCGTACGAATCCACGAGCGGCCCTTCGTTTCTTCCGGGCTGCAGAGGATAAGCACGTGATGCCGGGTCGGCGCGCCGCCCTGGATCAGGTAGTGGTCGCGCCAGGCATCGGCACTGAACAGGGAAAGGATTTGGGGATCGACGACGACCTTGCCACCGACATCCGTGAGCGCGGCGACCACGCCCAGCGTGTCACGCAGGTAGCCAAGGTCTTCCCGATCCGGGAAGCGGCCACGGATCACCATGACGTGCGGTGCATCCTTCGCGGCCTTGAACGCCTCGGGGTTGTCCTCGGCAAGGAGTTCGCCCAGCGCGCCGGCGAGCGGGTAGCCCTCCCATCGCGCCAGCACGCTGTTCTGCATGCGCTGCATCTCGATGCCTTCAGGGAGGCCCGGGCTGCCGTATTTCATGGCGGGGATGGCGACGTCCTCGGCGAAACCGCCAAACACGAAGAACAGCAGCACACCCTGCTCATCGCTGGGCTGCCAGTAAGGGCGCGGCCATTCGGCGGCGGTGTTCGTCGTCTCGGTCACGCGTCGTGTCCTTCAGTGGGTTCGCTTTCGCCAAGCGGCAGCACAGGCTGCTGCAGCTCAATACGGCCATCGCCCGCGGTGATGCTCTTGAATTCCGCACGGCTCACGGAGACATAGCGGTCGTTGCCGCCGATCTCAACCTGCGGCCCCTGGGTCACGGCGCGGCCGTGTTCATCCACGCGCACGACCATGGTGGCCTTCTTGCCCGAGTGGCAGATGGTCTTGATCTCGTCGAGGTTATCCGCCCAGGCCAGCAGGTACTTGCTGCCCTCGAACAGCTCGCCCCGGAAATCGGTGCGCAGGCCATAGGCCAGCACCGGGATGCCCAGGCGATCGACCACGTCGGTGAGCTGCCAGACCTGGTTTTTCGAGAGGAACTGGGCCTCGTCGACCAGCACGCAGTTCAGGGTACCGCGCTGGGCGATGTCCTTCTCCACGATGGCGAAGATGTCTTCCTCGCCCGCGAAGCGCATGGCGCGGGCCTGCAGGCCGATCCGCGAGGCCACGATGCCCTCCCCGTACCGGTTATCCAGCGCCGGGGTGAGGATCAGCGTCCGCATGCCGCGCTCGTGGTAGTTATGGGCGCTCTGCAGCAGGGTCGTGGTCTTGCCGGCGTTCATCGCCGAATAATAGAAATACAGCTTGGCCATGCGCTTTCCTGGTCTCGACCGGGCATTTTAGCGAATCCGGCACGTCCCCGGGCCTTTCCGGTCGCCCGGGCCGGGCGGCTGGGCGGCGGTCCTGCTACCATCGCCTCCTCGTCCGTTCGCCTGCCCGCCCGGGCCGATCCCGATGCTGAATCCGCAACAACACGCGGCTGTCGAGTACTGCGACGGCCCCCTCCTCGTGCTCGCTGGCGCCGGTTCCGGCAAGACCCGCGTCATCACGGAGAAGATCTCCCACCTCATCTCCCGGCGCCACCTGGCGGCGGAGAAGATCGCCGCGATCACCTTCACCAACAAGGCGGCGAAGGAGATGCGTGAGCGCGTGGGCAAGCTCATCTCGGATGAGTCGGCGCGCGCCCTCACCGTCTGCACCTTCCATGCGCTGGGGCTGAAGTTCCTGCAGATCGAGCACGCGCGCGCGAAACTGCGCCGCGGCTTCTCCGTGCTGGACGCGGACGACAGCGCCAACATGATCAAGGAGCTCTCGCCCAAGGGCGTGAAGCCCGAGGTGATCCAGGGCATCCGCAATCTGGTAGGCAAGGCGAAGAACGCCGGCCTCACCCCGGACGAAGCCATGGCCGCGGCGCGCACCGCGCGCGAGATGGAAGCCGCGACCATCTACGACCTGTACCAGCAGCGCCTGGCCGCGTTCAACGCGGTGGATTTCGACGACCTGATCCGCCTGCCGCTCACCATCCTGGAGAGCGATGACGAAGCGCGTGCCATCTGGCAGGAGCGCCTGCGCTACCTGCTGGTCGACGAATACCAGGACACCAACGACGCGCAGTACCGCCTGCTGAAAGCCATCGCCGGACCCAAGGCGAGATTCACCTGCGTGGGTGACGACGACCAGAGCATCTACGCCTGGCGTGGTGCGAACCCCGAGAACATCGACCAGCTCGGCCGCGATTACCCGCACCTGCAGGTCATCAAGCTCGAACAGAACTACCGCTGCGCCAAGCGCATCCTTCGCGCCGCCAACAAGCTCATCGCGAACAACCCGCACGTGCACGAGAAGCGGCTGTGGAGCGACCATATCGAAGGTCCGCCCATCCGCGTCATCGAGTGCAAGGATAACGACCACGAGGCGGAGAAGATCGCTGCCATCGCCTCGAGCCTGCATGAGCGCTACAAGGACAAGGGTTGCCGCTGGGACGATTTCTGCATCCTGTATCGCGGCAACTTCCAGGCACGGCCCATCGAGAAGGCGCTGCGTCTGGCGCGCGTGCCATACCACCTGAGCGGTGCGCTCTCGTTCCTCGACCGCGCGGAAGTGAAGGACATCCTGAGCTACCTGCGCCTGCTCACGAACCCCACGGACGATGCGGCCTTCCTGCGCATCGTCAACACGCCGAAGCGCGAGATTGGCGCGACCTCACTGGAAAAGCTGGGCGAGATGGCACAGGCGCGCAACGCCTCGCTGCTGGATGCCGCGCGCAGCGACAGCGCGCTGAAGAACATCGCTCCGCGGCCGGCTTCCGCCCTGGCCGGTTTCGCCCGCCTGATGGACGAGCTGCGCAGCCATGCCGTCCACGAAAGTGCCGCCGACCTCGTCACCACGGTGATCGAGAAGACCGGTTACGGCGCGCACGTGGCGGCGAGCACGACGGATGAGGTGTTGCGCGAGCGCCGCATGGGCAACCTGCGCGAGCTCATCGACTGGTTCCGCGCGATGGGCCGTGATGGCGGCCGCACGGGCGACATCGCGCAGCAGCTTGCGCTGCTGAGCCATGCCGATCGCGACGACCCCGGTAATGCGCTGCGCATGATGACCCTGCATTCGGCGAAGGGCCTGGAATTCCGCTTCGTCTTCATCGTGGGCTGCGAAGACGGAACCCTGCCCCATGAAGGCGCGATCGACGAGGGCCGCCTGGATGAAGAGCGGCGACTGATGTACGTGGGCATCACCCGCGCCAAGGAAATGCTGACGCTGTCGTTCTCCGCGCGCTCGCGCAAATACGGCGAGGTGCTGAACAACGATCCAAGCCGCTTCCTCGAAGAATTGCCGGACGACGACCTGCACTGGGATGGGCAGGACCCGGAAGCCGATGCCGAAGTGAAGAAGGAAACCGCGGAGTCGCACATGGCCCGCATCCGGGCGATGCTGGCGGGCAACGGCTGAGCCACTGTTTTGTGGGAGCGCGCTTGCGCGCGATGGCAGGTGCGGCAAAACCCATCGCGCGCAAGCGCGCTCCCACGACAGCAGCTGCGGCTCAGATCAGGTTTTCCGCCTCGAGCTCGCTCTTCAGGTACGCGTAGTAGATCGGCCCGGCCACCAGGCCGCCGATGCCGAACGCGGCCTCGAACACCAGCATCGCCACCAGCAGCTCCCACGTGCGCGCGCGGATCTGCCCGCCGACGATGCGCGCGTTGAGGAAGTACTCGAGCTTGTGCACGACCACGAGGAAGCCCAGCGCGGCGACGCCGACCCACAGGCTGACCGAGAGCGCGGCGATCGTCACCAGCGTGTTCGAGATCAGGTTGCCGACCACGGGTAGCAGGCCGACCACGAAGGTCACGATCACCAGCGTCTTCGCCAGTGGGACGTGGATACCCATGATGGGCAACGCGATGAGCAGGAACACGGCCGCCAGCGAGGTGTTGATGGCCGAGATCTTCAGCTGGGCGAAGATGATGTTGTGGAACGCCTCCGCGAGGCGCGTGGCCCGCACGGACAACTCGTAAGCGAGCGGCCGCGACGGCCGGCCACCGCTGCCATGCGACACGGCCACGATGGCGCCCAGCACCAGGCCGATCAGGATATGCGCGAACACCCGCGCGGCCGTCGTGCCCATCAGGCGCAGGTCGCCCGAGTGTTCATGTGCCCAGCCCATGCCCTGCGAACGGAAATCCGCGAAGCTGTCGGGAAGGTTCCCGGTGATCCACACCGGCAGTTGCTCATGCGCCTTGTCGAGCAACGGCAGCAGCTTCTCGTCCCACAATTGCTGGGGATCGCCCAGGTCGTGGCGGTAGAAGCTAAGCCCCGACACCACCAGCAGGACGATGACGCCCACGATCACCACCGCGACCACGGCGACGGCGATCAGGCGCGCCCGTTCGCCCGGGATCGCCCGGCGGATCAGCGGGGTCATGGCCTCCACGACCTCGTACACCAGCAAGCCGGCCAGCAGGGCCGAGATCAGGTGCAGCATGAGCACGCCCCACAGCGCGAGCGCGGCGAGGACATAAGTGGCCAGGCGAATGGCGCGGGAATCCCCGGGGACGCGAACCATGCTGAAACTCCTTGCGAGCGTGGGGCGGATTCCAGCAGCCGGGCGATGAACGCTAGATCAAGCGCTCGGCTTCCAGTTCAGCCTTGATGTAGGCGTAGAAGATGGGTGCTGCAACCAGCCCAGGCAAGCCGAAGGCCGCTTCGAACACCAGCATGGCCACCAGCAGCTCCCACGCCCGGGCCCGGATCTGGCCGCCGACGATGCGCGCGTTGAGGAAATATTCCAGCTTGTGGATGAGGATGAGGAAGGCGAGTGCGCCCAGGCCCACGTAGAGGCCGACGGACAGGCCGACGATCGTGATAGCCGTGTTCGACAGCAGGTTGCCGATGACCGGCAACAGGCCGACGATGAAGGTGATGACGATCAGCGTCTTCGTCAGCGGCAGGTGCTGGCCGAACAGCGGAAGCACCACGACCAGGAAAATGGCCGTGAACGCGGTGTTGACCAGGGAGATCTTGATCTGGGCGAACACGATGTTGTGGAACGCATCGGCGAGCCGCGCGCAGCGCAGGCCGAGTTCCGCGGCGAACGGGCCGATCTGGTGCGTGGGCCGCGCACGGCTGAGCGCGACGAACGCGCCGAGGACCAGGCCGAGCACGATGTGGACGAACACGCGCGCCGCTTCCTTGCCCGCCAGCTGCAGGGTCACCGCGTGCGAGCGCACCCAGTCGAGCGCCGTGACCCTCAGCGCATCCACGCTCTCCGGCAGCATGCCGACCACGGTGGGAGGCAACTGCTGGCGTGCGCGCTCGACCATCGGCATGAGCTTGTTCTGCCACAGGTCGGCCGGGTTGCCGATCTCGGTGCGGAAGAAGCTGATCGCACCCAGGATAAGCAGGGTCAGCAGGCCGACCACGATCACGCCCACGAGGGCGACGGCCAGGATCCGCGCGCGCTCGCCCGACAGCCGGCGGCCCATCAGCGGCGCCACGGAGAGCACCACCTCGTAAACCAGCAACCCGGCAAGCAGGGCCGGCAGCAGGCGCAGGAACATCACCAGCAGGAGGGCGACGCCAGCGAGGACATAGCTGGCGATGCGCACGGCGCGGGTTCGGGTTTCGGCGTCCATGGCAGGCTCGTCGTGGATGAGGGCGCAGTCTGTCAGGACACGGGGGGCGCGCGCCATAGGCGTGCCGCCGTCGTCACCCTGTCGTAAACTGCCGCCACAATCGCCGGCCCTCGGGCATTGGCGCCCGACTTTCAGGGGATCCCATGATGAAGTTCGCCCCGGCCGCGCTTGCGGCCGCCCTCGTCCTCGCCGGTTGCGCATCGGCGCCGCACGCACCGTCCGCCACGACGCCCGCACCCGAAGCCGCCGCCACGGCCGCGCCGGCGCCCGCCGCGAAAGGCCCGGCCGCCGACGACAACCTGAACGCGGTGCTGTGGTCGCAGACGTCGAACGAGCACGACTTCATCTACATCCAGGCGTTCCGCAACGCGCAGGAGAAACTTCTCAAAGCGAAGGCTGACCCGACGTGGGATGCCCTCGCCAAGGATGACCGCGCCGCGCATCCGTCCCTCAAGGGCCTGAAGCCCGCCGTGGTCCTCGACGTGGATGAAACCGCGCTGGACAACTCGCCCTACCAGGCGCGCCTGATCCGCTCAGGCGGCGAGTACAACGAGGCCGAGTGGGCCGCGTGGTGCCAGGAAGAAAAGGCGAAGCCGATGGCAGGCGCCGTGGCCTTCACGCAGTTCGCGGCAGCCCACGGCATCGAGGTGCTGTACATCTCCAACCGTGCGAAGGACCTCAACGACGCCACGCTCGACAACCTGCGCAAGGCCGGCTTCCCGGTGGCGGGCAAGCAGTCGTTCCTTGGCCTGGGCACGTTCGTCGAAGGCTGCGAGCAGGCCGGCTCCGAGAAGGGTTGCCGCCGCCAGCTGATCGCCGGCAAGTATCGCGTGCTGATGCAGTTCGGCGACCAGATCGGCGATTTCGCGAACGTCTACGGCAATACCGCCGAGGGCCGCGCCAAGGCCATGGCGCCCTATGCGGCCTGGATCGGCGAGCGCTGGTTCGTCCTGCCGAACGCGACTTACGGCAGCTGGGAACCCGCGCTGTTCGATAACGACTACACTCTGCCTCGCGAAGAGCGCCGCCAGAAAAAGATCGACGCGCTGCGAGTCAATTAAATCAATCATTTAGGCATAGTTTCCTGACGTATTGCTTTAGCAATGTCAGGCAACTATCATGTGCCTCGCCGAAACCTGCGGTGCCGAAAGCAAAGCAGGCAAGGCCATTTCCCTTACCGGCTTCGGGCCGGATAACCCCGTGAGACGATTCGTCTCCGGGGTTTTTCTTTATGTGACGCCACTTGCCGCCCGGCCGCGCCCCTCGTAACCTCGCCATCCCCCGACGTATGGACGACGCAGCCATGAAGCGCTTTCACCCCACGGCCTGGGTGCTGGTGTTGGTACTGGCGCTGTTCGCCGGCTGCAACCGGCACAAGGAAGCACCCGGCACGCCCGGCGGCGGTTCGCCCGAGGACGCGATGCGCGATTCGCTCGAACTGATCCGCGAAGGCAAGTTCGACATGTTCTGGCAGCACGCCCTGCCCCCGGCCGACTTCGCCGCGCTCAAGGCGGACTGGCCACGCCGCAACGTCGCCGCCGAACCGGTCAACGACGATGACCGCGCGAAGTTCGAGAACGGCGTAAAAAGGCTTACCGAGCCCGATGCCGAGAAAAAACTCTATGCCGACCTGCGCCCGGCCCTGGTTCGCTTCGACAAGGAATACAAGGACCAGATGCCGCTGCTCACCGGCGTGGCGCAGTCGATGGCGCTCACCGCCATCGACCAGGCCACCGACCTCACCATCCCGCAGAAGCGGCAACTGCGCGAGGCCGTGAACGTCATCGCACCGTGGGCGCAAACCGTGGGCTGGGGCGACCAGGCCAAGGCGAAGCAGGCGATCTCGATCCTGGTGGACACCGCGCGCAAGGCACGGCTCAGTACGCCGGAAGCCCTGCACACCATGGACTTCAACCAGTCCATGGCCGCTTATTCCACGATGTGGCTGGGCTTCAAGAACCTGTTCAACGTGTACGGGCTCTCGCTCGACAAGAGTTTCGACTCGGTGAGCATCGATACACTCGAGAACACTGGCGGCACCGCGCACGTCAAGATCACCTACACGATCCTCGACAAGCCGATCCAGACCGACGCCACGCTCGTCCTGCTCGACGGGCGCTGGTATGACAGCGACCTGCTCCAGAGCGTCCGCAACCAGCACGTGAGGCTGAACCCGCCTCCGCCGCCCGCCAGTGCCCCGCCACCCGCGGCGACCGCGGTGGCGCCGCCCCACGACCCGGCCGCCCCCGTGGCGGCCGCGAAGACCCGCTAAGGCCGTACAATCCCACGATGTCCGAATTACCGATGAGTGCGGATCCGCACGTCCGCGTCGCCCGCTCCCCCTGGTGGTTCAAGCTGCTGGGGCGCGTCCTCGAGCCGTGGGTGCGCATCAAGCGCGACCCGGCGGAGCCCGCCGCCCTGCTGAAGAGCGATGCGGCCGTGTGCTACGCCATCGAGCGCGATGGCACGTCCGATGCGCTGATCCTGGAACGGGCATGCCGCGAGGCCGGCCTGCCCAGCCCCATGCAGCTGCTGGACCTCCCCGGCCGTCGCCGCCGCTCGGTGTTCTCGCTGAGCCGCCAGCGTGGCTGGCTGTTTGGCCGCACGGACACCCATGGGCCGAAGGAGCCCATCGGCCAGCTCATCCGCGCCATTGAAGAAGACCCGACGCGCGATATCCAGGTCATCCCCGTGTCCATCTATGTCGGCCGCGCGCCCAACCGCGAAAGTGGCTGGTTCAGCGTGCTCTTCGCAGAGAACTGGCTGGTCGTCGGTCGCTTCCGGCGCATGCTGGCGTTGCTGCTGAATGGCCGCGACACCGTGGTGCATTTCTCCGAACCGGTGTCGCTGCGCAACGTGCTGTCGGAATCGCAGGGCCTGACCAATGAGCGCCTGACCCGCAAGATCGCCCGCGTGCTGCGTACGCATTTCCGCCGTATCCGCGCGGCGGTGATCGGACCCGACCTGTCGCACCGGCGTACGGTGGTCGACGCGGTGCTGACCGCACAGCCGGTACGCGATGCGATCGCCGCCACGGCCAGCAAGGAAAACATCAGCCACGCGAAGGCCGAGCGACGCGCGCGCGATTTCGCGCTCGAGATTTCCGCCGACTACTCGCATCCGGTCGTGCGCTCCACCTCGTTCCTGCTATCCAACTTCTGGAACAAGCTCTACGACGGCATCGCGATGCACCACTTCGACAAGGCCCGCGCCGCGGCGCCTGGCCATGAAGTGGTCTACGTACCCTGCCACCGCAGCCATACGGATTACCTGCTGCTCTCGTACCAGCTGCATCATTCGGGCGTCGTGCCGCCGCATATCGCGGCCGGCGTGAACCTCAACCTGCCCGTCGTCGGCCCGATCCTTCGTCGCGGTGGCGCCTTCTTCCTGCGCCGCAGCTTCAAGGGCAACGCGCTGTACTCGGTGGTGTTCAACGAATACCTGGCGCAGCTGGTCGATCGCGGCGTGCCGCTGGAGTACTTCATCGAAGGTGGCCGCTCGCGCACGGGCCGCCTGCTCGCCCCGCGCGCCGGCATGCTGGTGATGACCGTCCGCGCCTTCCTCCGCGCGCCGCGCCGCCCGGTGCTGTTCCAGCCCGTGTACATCGGCTACGAAAAGCTGATGGAAGGCAAGTCGTACGTCGGCGAGCTCTCCGGCAAGCCGAAGGAGAAGGAATCCCTGCTCGGCCTCATCCGCGGCCTGAAGGTGCTCCGCCAGCGCTACGGCCACGTCACGCTCAATTTCGGCGAGCCGATCCAGTTGACCCCGATGCTGGATGGCGTGGCACCCGACTGGCGCGAGACGACGGCTGACCCGGATACCAAGCCGGACTGGCTCAACAGCGTGGTCGATGACCTCGCCGAAAAGATCCAGATCAACATCAACCGCGCCGCGGACGTGAACCCGATCAACCTGCTCGCGCTGGCGCTGCTGGCCACGCCGAAGCACGCCATGGCGGAGAACGACCTGCTGGCGCAGCTCGAGCTCACGAAGGCGCTGTTCCAGGAGCTGCCGTATTCCGATCGCGTCACGATCACCGCCATGAACCCGCAGGGCATCATCGCGTACGGCGAGCAGATGGGCTGGATCCGCCGCATCCGCCACCCGCTCGGCGACGTGCTGGTCACCGAGGGCGAACAGGCCGTCCTGCTTTCCTACTTCCGCAACAACGTGCTGCACCTCAATGCAGCCGCGGCTTGGGTGGCGGCGTGCTTCCTCAATAACCGGCGGATGTCGCGCTCGTCGGTGGCACGGCTTGGCCGGATCATCTACCCGTTCATCCAGGGTGAGCTGTTCCTGCCCTGGGATGACGAAGGCTTTGCGAAGCAGGTGCAGGACACGATCGATTTCTTCGTCCGCCGCGGCATACTCGAAGCCTCGTCCGAGGGGCGCGTGCTGGAGCGCGGGCCGGGCCAGGACGATGGCGCGTACCAGCTGCGCGTCATCGCACGCAGCATGCTGCAAGCGTTCGAACGCTATTACATCGCCATCGCCGCGCTGGTGAAGAACGGCCCGCACACGATGTCGGCGGGTGAGCTGGAGACCGCCTGCACACTGACCGCGCAGCGCCTTGGCATGCTCAACGAGCTTTCCGCGCCCGAGTTCTTCGACAAGGCGCTGTTCCGCGGCTTCATCCAGAAGCTGCGCGAGGCCCGCGTCGTGTGGACCGATGAGAATGGCAAGCTCGATTTCAGCGATGCACTGGAAGACATGGTGCGCGATGCGCGCGTCATCCTCGCGCGCGAAGTGCGCCACTCCATTCTCAAGATCACGCCGGGTGGGGACAACGATCGCGACCTCGATGCACGCCCACCCAGCGACCCCGGCGAAACCACGGCGGAGTCGCTGCATGATCGTCACGTCGCGAACGAGCACGAACGTCACCATGGTCAACACTGACGTCCGATAGAGGGTTTCGCCTACACGGCGTAGGCGTCTTACCGGGCAGACCGGTGCGCTGGTCCTACCTAACCTTTGCGAACCACCACGCAAAGGAACGTCAATGGATATGACGCCGCCGCAGGCACCGCCTGCGCAGAACCAACCCGCCCACCAGGCCGCCACCGCCGCGTTCGAGAACCTCGTCGCGGCGCACGCGGTGCTTACCGCCGATATCGCGGCACTGCCGCCGATGCCGGCGGATCCCGCCAAGGCGCCTGCCCTGCTGGCCGCCCTCGACGGCTACTGGTCCCCGGCGCGCCGACAGGCTGCCGTCGAGCAGGTGCGCAGCGTGGCCGCGAACCTCGCCACCCTGCGCCAGGCCGACGAGACGCTGGATGCCGAGTCGGCCGGCATGGTCCGCGCGCTCGCGACACACCGCGGCGACGGCCCGGCACCCGGCATCGACGCGCGTTGCCCCATGTTTGCAGGCCGGCCGCTCGCCGGGAGCCTGGTCGTCGCCCGCCAGGGCGGCGAGGGCAGCGCACTGCTATTCACCGCTGACGCCGGCTGGGAACGTTATGCCAGCCTCGATGCACTGCACGACGCGTTCGGCCAGCGCCTGCGGCAGCACATGGCCGACGATGGCGGCGTGCCCGGCATGGCACGGCGCCCCCTGGCCGCCCAGGCGCTACCCTCAGTGACCTCCGCAACATGCACCGGCGGCGCGTTCTCCGCGTACGTCGATACCGCGCTCGCGGTTCAACGCGAAAGGGTAGCCGAGGCATGGGTGGGCTGGTTGGTGACCGCGACCGATCCCCATCGCGACATCGTGCTCGGCGATACCGTCACCGCCGAAATGGCGCGGCCGCTGGTGAACGTGGAAGCCTTGCTGGCACACCGGCATGCACGCCTGGTGAGCCTGGTGAACGAGGCACGCCTGGCGCAGGTCCCCGCCGAGGTTGCGAGCGGCTGGCAAGACGCCGCCGCGCACTACGCCGCCATGCAGGAGACGTACAAATCGGCAGATGCGGGCATCGAAACACTCACCGCCTTCGCGGCCCAGGAAACCGCGGCGCGGTTGGCAACCCTGGGGATCACGACCTCGCCTGCAGACATCTTCATCAAGGCGGACTACTGGCGGGACGCGGCCGTGCGCGCCCAATCGCTCGAGGCCTTGTTCGATGGTACGCGACCCGCCCGCATCGGCTTGCTGGATCTCGTGTACCAGAACATCGCATCGTTCGATCCGGTCCAGCTCAGCGCGGTTGACGCCGCGGGCCAGCCGCTGGCCGCATTGACAGACACGGCCATCCGCTCGCTTGTCCGCGACCTGGACCTCGCCACGCGCTACCGCGATCACCTTGTTGCCGCCTATCGCGACGGCGAGACCGCCGGGCAGCGCCGCGAGGCCAACACCACGCTGCTGCTCGCGCGCATGCGCATGCAGGCGGCGGAGGCACGCCTGTCGTACTACCTCCCGGGTGAGCCACGCTCGTTCCGTCCCGACCATGCCGAGCGCGGGTTCCGCTGGGTCGAAGCCGTGCTGGATGCCCCCTCGCCGGCGGGACGCGCGCGCGTGGACCAGCACGAAATCGTCGCGAGGCAGGTGACCTACCAGGGCACACCGCTCAAGGACGTACTGGAGATCGGCGTACGCCAGACCGAGGCCGTCCCGACCGTGGTGCTCTACACGCCCGATGCACCGGATGGCGTGGTGTTCCGCGAGTTCGACGATCGTGCCGAGGCCGCACGGCGTTTCTTCCATCACCCGGCGTTCCGCGAGTACCTGCTTGATCGCCTGCCGAACGAATATGCCAGGCCGCAGTCGGATGGTGGCAATCGCGCATTCGCGGGCGACCACCTCGCGCACTGGGTGCTCGGGGCGCCCGTCGATGCCGCTTATACGAAGACGGCGGAGCCTTTCGCGCAACGCGTCGTCGAGGGCAACGTCCTTGAAGCGGTCTACGACACCGGCGTGCAGCAGGCGCTGCGCAACGTCGCATTCTTCAGCCGCAGCGCGGAGGATGCGAATTGGGAATGGCTGGTCGACTGGCCGCGGCGCCTGCTCTTCGACAACCTGGTAGCCAATGCGGTGAAGGGCATTGTCTACGCGCCCGTGCATGCCGCGCAGGCCTCCTGGCGGCTGTACGACAGCCTGAAGGAGGGCGACCATGCCCGCGCATTCGTCGACTTCGCCGACTTCTACGTGGCGTCGCTGGGGATCATCGCCCCGCAGACCGTCGCGCCTTCGGCACGGGGGCTGGTTGCCGCGCGTTTCCGCCAGGGCGGCAAGCTGGTGGGTGGCCGGCCCGTGACGCAGGCGGCCGTGGCGTTCGAACCCCGGTTTGAAGCGAGTCTCGTGCCGGCCGGATCGTCCGCGGGCACGGATGGCATCGTGATGCTGGGTGCCCGGCGCTACATCGAGCAGAACGGAAAAATGTATGGCGTGCGCTACGACAGCGACTTCGCCACCTGGCGGCTCGAGCGCCAGGGCGCCCCGCATGCGTGGGGGCCGGCCATTCGCCGGACCGAAGCGGGCACCTGGGCGTTCAACGAGGTGGGCCTGCAGGGCGGGAGCGGACGCGGGGCTGCCCGTGTGCCCGGCCCGCCCGATCACGCCAACGGGCGTCCGTTCAATCGCTATATGGAGGAACTCGAGCACGCCTTCCCCAACCCCACCGAACGGGAACTCGTCGCCGGCGTGATGGAGGCGGAGGCGCGCAGCCTGCCGACGCCGGCCGTCATTACCACCGCCCAGCGCACGCGCTGGTCCGCGGCGGCTGAAC
Organism: Luteibacter sp. NPDC104163; assembly: GCF_055584245.1. Classification (NCBI taxonomy): domain Bacteria; kingdom Pseudomonadati; phylum Pseudomonadota; class Gammaproteobacteria; order Lysobacterales; family Rhodanobacteraceae; genus Luteibacter; species Luteibacter sp. NPDC104163. The sequence continues at coordinate 15,916 of NZ_JBVJMK010000011.1, read as the reverse complement.
GCGCCGCAGCCGCGCAGGCCATGTCCACCCAGGAGCGCCTCATCCTTGCGCAGAGCCGCCCACTGGATCTCAGCCCACTCCCGCCGGCCCGCCCGGCCGCTCTCCCCGTGGCACCCCCCGTACCCGAACCGTTCCGCCGGATCGAGCAGGCACGCGTCCCGGAGGAGATGTGGTACTACGGCCAGCTTCCCTTCCGCGACAGCCGGCTGCACCGCCAGCGCACGAACCGCGGTTACAACCCCCACTGGGCCCACCTGCATGGCGAGTGGCTCGGCGGTGGTCTCTACGGGGTCCGTGTCACCACCGTGCCGCCGACCGCTCCGCTCGCCGATATCCAGCGAGCGGTCGGGAACCGTGCGTTGACGCGGTCTACCACCTTCGCCATCCGGTTGCGTCCCCGCGAATTCCTCCAGCGGGAGGCCGCGCTCCCCTCGGGCGCCAGCGTGGAATACATCGGCATCGATAGCGCCAACGGCACCAAGTACTTCCTGCGCCCGACCAGCGAGGCCTTCATCCGCCTCGACGCCAGCGATATGCAGATCACCCACCTCGGGCGCGAACCCTGATCGGCCCCATGCTCGCCGATGGGCCGCAACCCCGGTACCATCGGCGGCATGGCTACCGACAAGACCACCCATTTCGGGTTTCGCGACGTCCCCGTGGCCGACAAGCAGAAGCTTGTCGGCCAGGTGTTCACCTCCGTCGCGCGTAACTACGACCTCATGAACGACCTGATGTCGTTCGGCATCCATCGGCTCTGGAAGCGCCACTTCGTGGCCGTCAGCGGCGTCCGCCGTGGCGATCGCGTGCTCGACCTGGCTGGCGGCACCGGTGACATCGCGGCCCTGCTCAAGCCCGTCGTCGGTGACGAAGGCGAAGTGGTCGTTGGCGACATCAACGCGGCGATGCTGGGCGTCGGCCGCGACAGGCTGACCGACCGCGGCCTGGTCGCTGGCCTGCGCTGGGCGCAGATGAATGCCGAGGCGCTGCCGTTCCCGGATGCCAGCTTCGATGCCATCACCATCGCTTTCGGCCTGCGCAACGTGACCGACAAGGAAAAGGCGCTGGCCGACATGCAGCGCATCCTCAAGCCTGGCGGTCGTGTCCTTGTCCTCGAGTTTTCGAAAGTGCAGAGCCCGCTGCTGTCGAAGCTGTACGACGTGCACTCGTTCAAGGTGCTGCCGCACCTCGGGCGACTGTTCGCCAATGACAGTGACAGCTACCAGTATCTCGCCGAGTCCATTCGCAAGCATCCCGACCAGGAGACGCTGAAGGGGATGATGCTTGGCGCCGGCTTCGGCCATGTCGAAGTCCGTAACCTGAGCAATGGCATTGTCGCGATCCATCGCGGCTACAAGCTGTAGGGCTCGACCTACACTGCTTTACAGGAAACCTTGCGGCGTTGATGGCACCCGCCCGGCATAGCGGGTGGGGCCTTCAACGTAGGCTAGCCGGGACATTCACCATCCCGAGGCCGCCATGGATCTGCAGCCCCCGCAGGCACCGCCTGCCGCCGTTCAATCCACCACCCAGAACCCTTCCGATATCCATGCCCGCATGGAGGCGACGCGCGCGTGGATCGATGATGCGCTCGCAGCGGAACCCATCGTTCCCGACACGATGGATGGGATCACGCGCACGACGTTCCTTGCAGCACTGGGCGCCGTCTGGAACGACACCGGCATCAGCGCGCTCGCCGATCGCTTCGCGAGCGTCATGCACGATGATGCGCTCCTCCGCCAACACGACGGCACGCTGTCCGCCACGGAGCAGCAACGCATTGCCGTGTTCACCGCCGCGCGCGGCCTGATCAGCCCGCCAGGCGTGGAGCCGCGCGAGCTCCTGTTCTCAGGTGAGGTCTATGCGGGTGCGCTAGCCCTCGCCGGTGCATCCTCCGATGCGCCGGCGCTGCTGTTCATGCCCGACCGCGGCTGGCAGGCATTCGCGTCACTCGATGCGCTGCATACGGAACTCGAACGACGTACGCGCCATGAACTGGTAGCGCGCGACACGTTGCCGGGCCTGCGAGTCGAGGTGGTCGACCGCATGGTGCGCGAGGATCACTTCGTCACCTCGCGTGCGGCTCCCGCGGATGCTATCCGCTCCATGGCCCGCACGGCTATCACCACGCGCCGCGCACAGGTGACCGACGCCTGGGATACGGTCGCCCTCGGTGACAGCCCGGCAGGCGCCGCCGACGCCGTACGCACTGCGCTCGACCTGCACCGCCATCTCGATGTCGACGCCATGCGCATCGATCGCCTTCAGCGCAGGCTGCTCACCCGGCATGCTGCGCGGCTTGCCTCAGTCCCCGCCGACGCGCGCGAGGAGTGGCGGCTCGAGGTCGACGCACTCCGGCGCGAGTACGACCAGGCGACCGATGCCCTGGACGCGAGCGGAACGGCTGCGCTTCCCACGCCACCGGGCGATATGGCGTCTCCCGACGCCATCCGCGCCTATCGCCTTGCGCTTGCCGACGCGTTCGCGCCGAATGGAGCGGGGCGCATCCGCGAGCACGTCGCTGCACGCATGCTCCGCGCGCGCGTGGCGGCTGCGTCGGCCGACGCGCGGCTGGGCTATTACCTGCCTGCGCAGGCGCCGGGTTACATCGCCGATCGTGACGAACGCGGCCACGCGTGGATGCGCGCGGTGGTCGATAGCCCAGCGGCTGCGACGCGGCGGAAGATCCAGGGCCATGACATCGTGGTTCACCAGTTCACCTACCGCGGTGCCGTGGTGGGCGACCTTTTCATCGTGAGTGCACGTCGGCGGGAGAGCGTCCCGCGCGTGATCCTCTACACGCCGGACGCACCCGATGGCCGCAGCGTGCGCGAGTTCGAGGACGCCGGGCAGGCGGCACGTGCCGTGCTGTACAACCCGCTGTTCGAAACCTGGCTGCTCGATCGCCTTCCCGCGTCGCACGCAAGTCTCGACGCGAATGGTGTTCGCCACTTCGATATCCCCGAAGAGGTACGTCGCAGCCGGTGGGTGCTCGCGCAGCAAAGCTCGGGCACGCAAACCGTGACCGCCGAGGTATTTGGCGAACGCGAAGTGACCGGCAACGTGTTCGAAGCGCTGCATGCCGCGTCGGTGTCACGCATGTCGCTTGACATGACCGATCTGGAATCTGCGCTTCGCGCCGCGGGCCCGGTCGCCCCGCTGCCGTTCGCCGGCGCGTTGGGCGATGTCGCCAACGGCACGTGGATGGTCCGCCAGTTCTTCGTGGACATTGGCCGTGGCATGCGCGCACTCTGGCGTACCGAGGATGCCTTGCGCGCGGGGGCCTATCGCGAGGCCTTCGTGGATGCGACTGAGGCCTATGTCGCGCTGCTGGGCGTCGTCCCGGCGCTTCACGTCGCAGCGCGCCCCGCCGCGTACGTCCGCTACGCCGTCCCCGGCTGGATCCGCAATCCCCTGGGCAGTGCGGCGCGCCTGGATCGGCGGTATGCGGCACCGGATATCAACCTTGCAGGTAGCCGCCCGGATGCACAGGGCATCCACACGATCGGCGGCCGGCGTTACGTCGCAGACGCGGAAGCAACTTACGAAGTGCACTTCGACGATGCGCACGCCACCTGGCGTCTCACCCGGCCCGGCGTGGCGGATGCGCATTACACGGGGCCCGCCATCGCGTGGTCGCGTGCCGGCTGGCACCTGCGTACCGATCTCGGCCTTCGCGGCGGCCGCCGTGGTCCCGACGTGTATCCGCCTGAACATCGCATCCGCACGGTCAGCGAGAGCGACTATGCGGATCTCACGATGCACCAGCGCGGTGAATTCGTGCGTGTGCTGCGCCAAAGGCTGGGCGGCACGATGGGAGACGATCTCCACGCCGATGTGTTCATCGCCGCGGGCGCCCCGGTGTCGGTAGGGCCGCGCTTCTGGCATGCGTGGCGCAGCGCGCTGGAGGCCGGACGGCGCGCACCGCTCGTTCGGCCTGCCCCACCGGCGCCCCCGGTGGTCGCACATCCGCCATGGCGGGAGCTGCTACCCGAGGCCTGGCCGGAAGCCGTGTGGTATCAGCCACCGGCTTACGCGCTGCCGTTGGATCATCCCAGTGTCTACCTGCCCGTCGAGCGCGTGGGTGGGTCCGGCCTGTCGGGCGTGGCCGCGACAGGCCAGGCACCCGCCGTCCCCAACGGCGGCACGGCCAGCCCTTGGGTGCGGATCAACCTGCGCCAGGTGCGAGCGGCAGGCGCGCCACCAGGCCGCCCGGCGCTGCGGGTTTTCATCGATGACAGCGCTGCCCACCCGTCTTACCTCGTTCGTGGCAACACGGATGCGCAAGGCACGTTCCTCGTGCTCCAGCCCGGGCAGTTCCTGGCCGGCCCCTGACGGGCCAAAAGCCCGCATCGCAATACACCTTCCAACTCCCATCACAAGGTTCGCATATGGATATGCTCCCTCCTTCACCCGCTCCCGCGGCCGTTCACGGCATGACCCGGGAAGCCGCCGCGGCCTCGGCCGAATTGCAAAGGCTCAGCGCTGCGCACGCCGCGCTCGCACGCCTGGATGACAGCGCGCCGACGCTTCCCGATCCTGCGCCCGCGACGTTCGACGCCTTTCTTTCCGACCATACGGCATGGCGTTCCATCGCGCAGGCGCAGTTGGCACCGGTGGTTGCTGAGATCCTTCGCGGCGAAGCCGCTCTACGCAGCGAGGACGGTACGCTCTCGCCGAACGCCACGCGTCTCGCGGGGCGAGTCGCCGACGCGGTGGCGGGCAACGTCGGCGTGGGCTTATCGCTACAGGAAGTGTGGGTGGGGCCACATGTGGTCGCTGGCGCCGTGGCTGCGACGGCCGGTGACACGCCCGGCCTTCACTTGATCTTCTTGCCGGGCCAGGGCTGGGAGGCGCTGGCCTCGGTCGACGAGACTACGGATGCCGTCCGTCATTACGTGTCCGGGTGTATCCAGCCCGGTTCGGTCGCAGGGATGCACGTCGACGCCTGCGCCGACGCCTTCGATGGCGCGGAATTATCCCTGCGCGCGGCCAGCGCCGATGCCGCAGGGGCGTGGACAACGCACCTCATCGATACCCACCTCGCACGGATCCGCCAGGCCTGGGACGACTACCAGCTCGACCGCGACCTCCCTGGTGCCGAGGCTACATTCAACGACAGGCTGCTCGGCCATGCGCGCCTGGCGAGTGTCCTGGATGTGCCTGCGCTGCTGCGTGCCCGCGAGGCGCGCCTGCTCACCCAGGCCACCGACGAACGACTGGCGCGAGTACCGCCCGCGGTCGCCCGCGACTGGCGAGCGGCCACGGCGTCGTATGCACGCCTTGCCGCCGACACGGCCGCGCTGCGAACCGCGTGGGGTGTCGAGCCGCCGATGGGCATGACTGACTTCACATCGGACGAGCTCGATGGGCGGCTGGCGGCGCTCGGGATCGGCGATGCATCGGCCATGCTGTCGGTCGACGTCACCCACGACCCCGCCAAAGGCTCGTACGAACACCTGAAGCAGTTACTTGTTGGCCCCAACACGATCCGGCAGACGCTGCATGCACTCGCATGGCGGGGCCTCACCATCATGGATGCCGTGCAGTTGAGCACGGTGCGCCACGATGGCAGCGCCATGCCCGTCCCTCTTGCCCAGGCCGATCTCGTCGCCGTGGTTCGCGACGCGCGGGTGGCGCCGCGCTACCGCGAGCACCTCGAATCGCAGCTGCGCACGGGACCCGCCGGGCGGCTTGCGAAGCTCACCGCTATCGAACTGACGGCTGCGCGCATGCGTGCCGATGCCGCGCAGGCGCGGCTGTCGTATTACCTGGCCGACGAACCTCGTTCGTTCCTGGAGGACCGCGCCGAACGCGGCTTCCGCTGGGTCGAGGCGCTGCTCGACCACCGTACCCCGCAGGGGCGCGAGCTGATCGATGGCCACGAGGTCGTCGCTCGCCAGCTCACCTACAAGGACATCCCCCTGCGCGATGTCGTCGTCATCGGCGTGCGTGATGCGCGCAGCGTGCCCCGCGTCGTCGTGTATACGCCGGATGCGCCGGATGGCGTGGCCTTCCGCGAATTCGCTGACCGGCAAGCCATGGCTCGCACGTTCCTGTACGCGCCCGTGTTTCGCGAGTACCTGCTCGACCGACTCCCCGCGGCATTTGCCACGCAGGATCCCAACGGCGTTACGCGGCGTTTCAAGGGCGATCGCCTGGCCCACTGGGTCCTTGGAAGCCCGGCCGACGCGGCGTACACGCTTACGGCAGAACCGTTCAACGAACGCGAGATGAGCGGCGATTTTATCGATGCCGGCTACGATGCGATGGTGGATCAACGTATCCACGATACGCACCACGTCGAATCCGGGGCGAAAGAGCACTGGACCTTCAGCCCGATCGGGACGCACCCGGTCACCGGGCTCGCGACGGATCTTGCACTGTCGACGTTGTCCGCACCCGCACGCCTGCGCAGTGCGCTGGATCGCTTCTACGATGGCGTCAAATCCGGTGATGCCACCGATGCCTACCTCGCGTTTACCGATGCGTGGGTGAACGGGCTCGATCTCGCCGGGCCGCTCTGGGCGGCCGGCAGCGGGCGCGCGCCATTGCTCCGCCATGCGCGCGGCGCGGCACCGCAACCCGCGCAAGCCAGGCTGGATCTGCGCGGCCCACGCTTCGAAACCCGGTATTCGGCACGTAGCCTGGCCGCGAACGAACTCCCCGATAGCGAGGGCTTCCACATCGTCCAGGGGCGGCGCCACGTGAGCCAGGACGGGCGCCTGTATCCCGTACGTTTCGACGACTACAACCATGTGTGGCGGCTCGAACGGCCGCAGGGTTCGCTCGATGCCACCTTTACCGGTCCGGCCGTGCAGCGCATCGGGGGTGAATGGACGTATGCGCGCGGCGTGGGCCTGCCGGGTGGCGCCGGGCGAGGCCTGCGTGAGCGCCTGCGCCGCGCGCTGCATCTTGGCGGCCGCGAGGCCGACCATGCGGCCGTGCCAGCCGAACCGGTCGTACCGCCCGCTGCCGAGCCCGCAGCTGCCCCGCGGCCATCGCTGCCGCAAGCGCTCGAGCCCATCCGCGACGAGGTCGAGGCGATCATCCGTGACAACCCGTCGGCGACCTTCCGTTACCGGTTGGGAAGCAACGAGTCGATGCACCTGCGTGTCGATCTCCCTTCGCGCAGCGCCATGGTGTTCGATGACGGCATCGCTTCGGACCTCGCCACCCTGGATGCCGGCCAGCGTCGGCAATTCCTGCATGAGCTTGAAGCCCGGGTGCCGGACGCGCGCGAGCGCAGCCTGCTCCTCGCCCGCCGTGGCTGGGCCGATGGCGGGCGGCGCGTGGGCTCACCGGGCCAGCGGCGCTGGCGCGGCGAGGACGGGCAGGATCCGTCGATCGGGTCGAGTTCGGATCCTTCGACGCCCCCGCCAGCGGGCCACCTGACGCCGCGCCAGGCTTCGCTTTGGGACGAAGCGGTCGCAGCCGCGAGACTGGCCGTCGCCGCGGCGGATGACGCCGTCGGCGGTGTGGGCACGACCAGTATCGTCGCGCCGCACGACTGGCCGGAGAGCTTCTGGGTCTACACGCCGGAGGCGCCCGGCCGCGCGTTCGGTGTGAGCGGCGGCATCGAATGGCTCATCCAGGGTCATTCGCGCCACTTCTACGACCCCGGCGAATTCAGGGTGACCACCCTGCCCCCCGGCACTCCCCGCGCCAGGCTGGACGAGGCACTGGGTATCACGGCGCTTGAACGCGGCCGCGGCGACCCCACCGGCCACTGGATCCAGGTCGATCGCAACTACATGCGCCAGGCTTACTGGCGTGAGGAACACCGCATGGAGCGACGCCTGCTGGCCTCCGGCGAGTACGCCTACACCTTGCGAACCCGCCGCCGCGACCTGAACCTGCCCGAGGCGTTCACCCGGGCGTCCAGTGCCTTCAGCCTCCCGTAGCCGTCGGCGGGCGTTCGGCCCAGCCCCCGTGTGCCGGTGGCATACTGGGGGCTTCCCTCCCACGGAAACGTTCCATGCGCCTGCTTCCCTTCGCGGCCCTCACGGTGGCCTTCCCGGTGGCGGCCTTCGCCGCCGATCCCCATTCCTACGCCCAGCCGGACGTGGTCAAGGTCACCCACCTCGATCTCGACCTCAAGGTGGATTTCGCCAAACGCGAACTGGCCGGCGATGCGACGCTGAAGCTCGACTGGAAGGCCGGCAAGGGCGACCTGGTCCTCGACACGCGCGACCTGAAGATCGCCAGCGTTAATGCCGTGGACGCCAGCGGCAAGGCGACGCCGCTCAAGTTCGCGCTGGCGCCGCGCGACAAGGAACTGGGCGCGAAGCTGACGATCCAGGCGCCGGCGCATCCGGCACAGGTGCGCATCGCCTACACGACCGTGCCCGAGGCCTCGGGCCTGCAGTGGCTCCCGCCTGAGCAGACCGCGGACAAGAAGCAACCCTTCATGTTCTCGCAGTCGGAATCCATCCACGCGCGTTCGTGGGTGCCGCTGCAGGATTCGCCCGCCGTGCGCTTCACCTACGACGCGCACGTGAGCGCGCCGAAGGACGTGCGCGTGGTGATGAGCGCCATCAACGATGCGAAGCATCCGCTCGATGGCGATTTCAAGTTCGACCAGCCGCATCCCATCCCGTCGTACCTGCTGGCGATCGCCGCTGGCGACATCGCGGTGAAGGAGACCGGCCCGCGCAGCGCCGTGTACGCCGAGCCCAGCGTGGTCGCCAAGGCCGCGCACGAGTTCGAGGACACGGAGAAGCTGATCGAAACCACCGAGAAGCTGTATGGCCCGTATGCCTGGGGTCGTTACGACATTCTGGTGCTTCCGCCGTCGTTCCCGTTCGGCGGCATGGAGAACCCCAACATGACCTTCGCCACGCCAACCGTGCTCGTTGGCGACAAGAGCCTGGTCTCGCTGGTCTCGCATGAGCTGGCCCATTCGTGGTCGGGCAACCTGGTGACCAGCGCCGCATGGCGCGACATCTGGCTGAACGAAGGTTTCACCACCTACGTGCAGGGCCGCATCACCGAGGCCGTGTACGGCAAGTCGCAGGCGGACGAAGAAGCGCTGCTTTCCGCACGTGAACTCGAGAAGACCATAGGCTCGATGGAACCGAACACGCAGAAGCTCACGCCGGATCCGCGTGGCGTCGGCGCAGACGATTCGCTTTCGTCGGTCGCCTACGACAAGGGCTCGTGGTTCCTGCGCACGCTGGAGCAGCGTTTCGGCCGCGAGAACTTTGACGCGTACCTCAAGGGCTACTTCGCCCACTTCGCGTTCCAGAGCATCGATACCGACACGATGTTCGCCTACATGAAGGCCAACCTGCTCGATAAGTACCCGGGCAAGATGAGCGAGGCCGAGGCGCGCGCGTGGATCTGGCAGCCGGGTATCCCGAAGGATGCGCCGCTGCCTACGTCGGCGCGCTTCGACAACATCGACAAGGAACGCACGGATTTCCTCGCCGGCAAGCTCGATGCGGCGAAGCTGGATGCGAAAACCTGGAACACCCAGGAATGGATGTATTTCCTGGATCGCATGCCGGACGTGCCGCCGCTCGACAAGATGAAGGCGCTGGACGCGGCGTGGCACCTCACCGGTACGCCCAACGCGGAGATCGGCATGCGCTGGTACGCCCACGCCATCGCCGCCGGCGATAAGGATGTGTGGACCGCCGCCGCGGAACACATGACCCGCATCGGCCGCCTGTACCTCACCACGCCGGTGTATCGCGCGTTCGCGCGCACGCCGGAAGGCCTGGCTTTCGCGAAGGCCACCTATGCGAAAGCGAAGGCTGGCTATCACCCGATGACCCAGCAGGCGGTGGAGAACATCCTCGCCGGCAAGTCGAAGAAGAAGTGAGATGGCAAGGACTCCTGCTCCCCTCGATACCGCATCCACGCGCCCGCTCTGGCAGCGCCTGCTGCTGCGCCGGCTGAAATTCCTGGTCGTCGTAGCGCTGGTGCTGGGCGCCGGCGCCGGCCTGGTCTACCTGTTCGCGCCGCAGCTGCTGGTCAAGGCAGATGCGGCACGCATGGCGATGCAGGCCCACGTTGAGAAGAAGAGCGTGGTCGCCGGCGATACCACGTGGTCGTACTACGAAGGCGGCCAGGGCCCGACGATCGTGCTGTTGCACGGTTTCGCCGCCAACAAGGAAACCTGGCTGAAGATGGCCGGCGGCCTCACCGACCACTTCCATGTCGTGATCCCGGACCTGCCGGGCTGGGGCGAGTCGTCGCGCACGGCGGGCGGCGACTACGGCGTGCCGGCCCAGGCCGCGCGGCTCGATGCGTTCGCCGCCGCCACGGGCCTTCCGCGCTTCCTGCTCGTCGGCCAGTCGATGGGCGGCGCCATTGCAGGTGTCTACGCGGCCGACCACCCGGACCGGGTGGCGGCGCTCACGCTGATGAGTTCAGCCGGGCTGACGTTCAAGGAAAACGACTTTGTCCGCGATGTGAAGGCCGGCAAGGATCCGTTCCTGTTCAACGACCGCGAAGGCCTCGAGGCACTGCTCGCACGCATCTTCACCGTGCCGCCGCACCTGCCGGGTCGCATCGAGGACGCGCTGGTCCGCCGCAACGTCAAGGATCGTGCGTTCATCGAGAGCACGTTCGCCGAGCTGAAGAAGCCCGAGCAGGCCTACGTACTGGACCCGCTCCTCGGCAAGCTGACGATGCCCGTGCTTGGCGTCTGGTGCCACGACGACAAGATCATCGACGTGTCGGCGCTGGACACCCTGCGCAATGGCCTGAAGAATACGCCGTCCATCGACGCGACCGTGCTCAACGGTTGCAACCACATGCCGATGCTGGAGAAGCCCGACGAAACCGCGCGGATCATCACCGGATTCGCGCTGGCGCATTGAACGCATCGCGCGCAAGCGCGCTCCCACAACGGCCTCGCCTTGTCGGAGTGCGCCTGCGCGACCTAGCCCTTGTGGGAGCGCGCTTGCGCGCGATCATTACGCCTCAGTCCGCAACATCCGCAATCAACCGATCCAGCTGCGCCTTCAGCGCACTGCCGTGCGCACGCAGCCAGGTACGCTGCTCCCGGTGCTCCGGCAGGATGCTCTCCACCCAACTCCAGAAACGCGGCGAGTGGTTGCGCACCTTGAGGTGGCAGAGTTCGTGCACCAGCACGTAGCGCAACGCCGCAGGCGGCGCCAGCGCGAGCGCAAGATCGAGATTGATGCGGTCGCGCGTATCCAGGCTGCCCCACAGGCTCTTCAGCGGGCGGATACGCAATGCCGTGGGCGCCGCGTTGATCTGCGGGATATAGCCCGGCAGCCAGCGTGACACATCGCGGCGAATTTGCGCTTCGAAGAACGTAGCGAGCAGCCCGCGCGCGACCAGCAGTTCACGATGGTGCGGCCCCGGGATTACCAGGGTGATGCCGCTCTCATCGTGCTGCACGCGCGGGTACGGACCCTCGGCCCAGTCGAGCCGGACTTCCTCGCCACGGAACGGGAACGTGGTCGGCACGCCCACGCGCAACGCCGGCAAAGGCTCGGCATCCATGTGGAACTCGCCGAGCTTCTGTTCCAGCCAGTCGGCGTGGTGGCGCAGGAACGCGGTCATCTGCGCCACGTGAGTGCCATTGGGATAGGTGAGGCGCGCGCCCTTGGGCGTCACCGTCAGGCGGAGCCGGCGCGCACGGGGGTGCGCCGACTTCAGCACGCGGATCGTGCCCCCGGTCGGGGTGGAAAGTTCCAGCCACTCGCCTTGTTCTGATGCCATGTTGCCAGTCCCGAACCGATCCCGACAAACATCCCATCCCGGTGTATCAGCCACTGCGACCGGCCCGGCGGATCACTCCGGGCGCGGCAGCTTGAACCACTCTTCCATCTTGCCCAGCAGACGCTCGTATTCGAGCGCCATCAGGGCGAAGGTGGCGTCCATTTCCGCGGCGGCGTTCTCGTGGCTGTCGGCCTGTTCGTCCAGCACCACGTCCGTGAACTTGATTTTACGCAGGATGAGGTCCTCGCCAAGCACGAAAGAGATGCGGTCATCGAAGACCAAACCAAGCTGGAACACCTGTTTTCCCGTGCGCAGGTGCTCCCGAATCTCATCGGTGTCGAGATCCTGCCTGCGGCAACGGGCGATCGCGCCCGAGGCCGTGGCCGGATCGCGCAGCTCGCACTCGTCGCCCAGCGCCAGGCCTCCCGGCAGCTCGCCCGTCGCCACCCAGTGGGTCATGAGGATCCGCGGCGACTCCTCCGGTGCCAGGGGCACGGCGGGGAAGCTGCCCAGGGCCTCGCGGACCTGGCTCAGGGTGTTCTCGGCGGACTTGCGACTGGAGGTATCCAGGACGAACCAGCCGTTCTTCTTGTCGGCGTAGGCCTTCATGCGCGAGCTGCGCACGAAGGCGCGCGGCACGAGCTCGTTCAGCACGTCATCCTTGATCTTCTTGCGCTCACGCCCGCCGACCTTGCGGCCTTCTTCCTCGGCGATCTTCTGCACACGGTTGGCCACCTCGTCGTTGATGACGGAGGACGGCAGGAGCTTATCTTCGCTGCCCACGGTGACCATGGTGTTGCGGGCCACGTTGTGGGTCAGGCCTTCCTCGTTGCGGCCCAGCGGCGAGACGAAACCGCGCGCGGAAAGCTCCATGGGGCCCACCGGACGCAGGCGGTGTTCCGGCAGGGCTTCGTCCAGGCGATCGAGGTCGGCGGCAACGGATTCAGAGAAACGGAACAGCGTCAGGTTGCGAAAGAACATGTATCGGTGATTCTCATGCAAAGGGTTGGCCGTGGCGGGCGCAGTGCGCCCGCCGGCGAATAGGTGTGGCGGTGGCTCAGACCACCTTCGCGATCGCCTCGGCGACGCGGTCGATATTCCTGTCGTTCAGCGCGGCGACGCAGATGCGGCCCGTGCCCACGGCGTAGATGCCGAACTCTTCGCGCAGGCGATCGACCTGCGCGCTGCTGAGGCCGGAATACGAGAACATGCCGCGCTGCTGTTGAATGAAGCTGAAATCGCCGGCCTTCGCGAGGCGCTCGACGAGGCCGCGACGCATCGCACGGATACGCTCGCGCATCTCGCCCAGTTCCGTTTCCCACGTCGCGCGCAGGTCATCGTGGTTGAGCACGGCGGAGACGATGGCGGCACCGTGGGTCGGCGGGTTCGAATAGTTCGTGCGGATGATCCGCTTCAGCTGCGACTGCACGCGCACCGCTTCGTCGTGCGAACCGGTGACGATCGACAGCGCGCCGACGCGCTCGCCATACAGCGAGAACGACTTCGAGAACGAGCTGGCGACGAAGAACGGCACCTCGGCCTGGGCGAACAGGCGTACCGCCACGGCATCGGCTTCGATGCCATCGCCGAAGCCCTGGTAGGCGATGTCGAGGAACGGCACGAGGCCCTGCGTGCGCACGGTATCGATCACCCGCTTCCAGTCGCCTTCCGTCAGGTCGACACCGGTCGGGTTGTGGCAGCAGGCGTGCAGCACGACGACGGCGCCCTTCGGCAGCTTCGCCAGGCCGGCGAGCATGCCGTCGACATCCACGCCGTGGGTGGCCGCGTCGTAGTACGGGTAATCGACGACCTTGAAGCCGGCGTTTTCGAACAGTGCCCGGTGGTTCTCCCAGCTCGGGTTGCTGATGGCGACCGGCACATCGGGATTCAGGCGCTTGAGGAAATCGGCGCCGACCTTGAGCGCACCGGTGCCGCCCAGCGCCTGCGCGGTGACCACGCGGCGATCGGCCAGCAGCGGCGACGAGGCACCGAACAGCAGCTTCTGTACCGCGCTGTCGTAGAGCGCAATACCGTCGATCGGCAGGTAGCCGCGCGGCAGCTGGGCTTCCACCCGCGCCTTTTCGGCTTCGCGCACGGCGCGCAGCAGCGGAACGTGGCCATTGGCGTCGTAGTAGACGCCCACGCCAAGGTTCACCTTGTCGGCGCGCGTATCGGCGCCAAAGGCTTCATTGAGGCCGAGGATCGGATCGCGCGGCGCGAGTTCGACAGCGGAGAACAGGGTCATGATCGGAAGGCCTTGAAGCGGTGGAAGGGGTTGTCAGTCGTTGTCGCCGGCGGCGTCACTGCCGCCAAGCCAGGCATGGGTATCGGCGCGCACCGCGCCTTCGCGTGCGCCCAGGCCCGCGAAGTCGAACAGGTTGCGATCCATCAGTTGCGAAGGGGCGATGTTGCCCAGCGCGCGGAACATCGTTTCACTGCGGCCCGGATGGCTCTTTTCCCAATCCGCGAGCATGCGCTTCACGACCTTGCGCTGCATGTTCTCCTGCGACCCGCAAAGGTTGCAGGGGATGATCGGGAAGGCCCTGGCCTCCGCGTACTCGGCGATATCGTCCTCCCGGCAGTACGCCAGCGGGCGGATGACCACGTGCTTCCCATCGTCGGACTGCAGCTTGGGCGGCATCGCCTTCAGGCTACCCTGGTAGAACATGTTCAGGAAGAAGGTGCCGAGGATGTCGTCGCGGTGATGGCCCAGCGCGATCTTGGTGACCCCGTTGTCGGCGGCCCACTGGTAGAGCGCGCCGCGGCGCATGCGCGAGCACAGGCTGCACATCGTCTTGCCCTGCGGGATCACGCGGGTGACGACGCTGTAGGTGTCCTGCTCGATGATGTGGAAGGGGATGCCGCGCTCGCTGAGGTATTCCGGGAGGATGTGCTCCGGGAAATCGGGCTGCTTCTGGTCGAGGTTCACCGCGATGATCTCGAACCGCACCGGTGCCTTGGCCTGCAGCGAGAGCAGGATATCCAGCATCGTGTAGGAGTCCTTGCCACCGGACAGGCACACCATGACCTTGTCGCCATCCTCGATCATCGCGTAGTCGGCGATCGCCTGGCCGACCTGGCGGCGCAGGCGCTTGGCCAGCTTGCCGGCTTCGTAGCTCTGCTTACGGGTGGCGTCGGGGTTCGCGGACATGTCGCTGGGTGCTTCGGAGGGGACGAGCCTCCTATTGTAGCTGCTGCGGCGCGGCACGCCGGGGGGTAAACTTCCCGCTTCCCCCAAAGCCGCCGGCCGCCGCCATGCAGGTTCAGGATCCGACCCAGCTATCCCAGCGTCTCGCGGAGCTCAAGGTGGAGCACCGGGACCTAGACGCCGCCATCGAGCACCTCGCCCAGGCCATCAGCCGGGACGAGCTCCAGCTCACCCGCCTCAAGAAGCGCAAACTGCTGCTAAAAGACGCGATCGCACGGATCGAGAGCAGCCTCATCCCCGACCTGGACGCCTGAGAGGAGCCCCACGCATGGCCGACCGCCTGGAAAACGCCTGGGTCATCCTGGAGCCCATGACCCTCGGGCACGTCCCCGCGCTGGAACAGGCCGCGGCCGATGGCGAGCTCTGGGACCTCTGGTTCACCACGGTCCCCCGCCCCGGCGAGATGACCGCCTACGTGGAGAAGGCCCTGCGCGGCCAGGTCGAGGGCCGCATGGCCCCGTGGGTGGTCCGCGAGCGCTCGAGCGGCGACATCGTCGGCACCAGCCGCTACTACGACATCACGCCCGACCCGTACCGGCTGGCCATCGGCTACACCTGGTACGCGAAGCGCTGGCAGCGCAGCCACCTGAACACGGCCTGCAAGCACCTGCTGCTGGATAACGCCTTCCAGAACCTTGGCGTGGTCGCGGTCGAGTTCCACACCGACGCTTACAACCAGGATTCCCAGAAGGCCATCGAGCGCCTTGGCGCGCGCAAGGAAGGCGTGCTGCGCGCCCACAAGCGCCGCGAGGACGGCTCCCTGCGCGACACCGTCTGCTACAGCATCCTCGCCACCGAGTGGGCTGATGTGGACAAGTGGCTGCAACTGCGCCTGAAGCGCCTGGCGCCCTGAACCCTGCTGTTGTGGGAGCGGGGGGGGGCGCGCGGGGGGGGTGGGGGGGCCCCCCCCCCCCCCCCCGCCGCCCCCCCCCCCCCCCACCCCACGGGCCCGCGCAAAAAAAAAACGGGTGGGGCGGGGATTTTTTATTTGGGTGCCCCGGAAACGCT
>NZ_JBVJMK010000010.1:95898-177498 GCF_055584245.1 Luteibacter sp. NPDC104163 | reverse complement strand
GTGTTGGCCCCCCCCCGGGGGTTTGGGGGGTGCGCGTGTGGGGGCTTGGGCTCCGCCGCAACACCCATCGCGCGCAAGCGCGCTCCCACAAGATCCGGTGTGGGTCAGCGCTTGACCTTGATCTCGTAGAGATTCGCCCAGCGCTTGCCGGTGACGAACAGCCGGTCGGTCTTTTCATCGTAGGCGATGCCGTTGAGCACGGCGTCGGGATCGCCACCGACGTTCTGCTCTTTGACGAGCGCTGAAAGGTCGATCCAGTCGAGCACCTTCCCGGTCTTCGGGTCGATGCGGGCGATGCGGCTGGTCTGCCAGACGTTGGCGTAGATCACGCCCTTCACCCATTCCAGCTCGTTCACCAGCTGCACGGGCACGCCGTCGGCGGTCACGGTGATGCTGCCGGTCTGCTTGAACGTATCCGGATCCAGCACGCGGATCACCGGCGTGCCGTCGCTCATGTAGAGGTGCGTGGCATCGCGCGTCAGCGCCCAGCCTTCGCCCGGGTAGCGGATCGTGCCTTTCAGCTCGAACGAGGTGCGGTCGTAGAGGAACCCGACGCCCTGCTGCCAGGTGAGCTGGAGCAGGTACGGCCCGGCGAAGATGATCCCTTCGCCGAAGTAACCCTGCGGCACGTCGCGTTGCTGGACGATCTTTCCACTCGCCAGGTCTACCTTGCGCACGCCCGCTCCGTCGTATTCGCCGGTGCTTTCGTAGAGGAACCCGCCATCATAGAAAAGGCCTTCGGTGAAGGCCTTCGGATCATGCGGATAGCGGTGCACCACGGTGTAGCCGCGGACGGGCGTGGTGTCCCGGGCGCATGCGGGAAGCGTGGCGAGGAAAACCAAAGCGAAGGTGAGGCGGTTTAGTGTGCGCATCATGGTTCGTTATTTGTGGGAGCGCGCTTGCGCGCGATAGGTGTACGGCAAGCACCCATCGCGTGCAAGCACGCTCCCACAGCACGCTCCCACAGCACGCTCCCACAAGGGGCTTGGGAGCCCCGCGGGTTACCGCATCAGCCGTTCTTCTTGAGCCATGCGTCCACCGCCGGGAGGCGCTGGTCGCGGACCATGACGCGGTAGCGGATGCCTGCCACGGCGGTCTCGGCGTCGCGGCGCGAGCCCTCGGCGATGTTCTTCGCCGCAAAGGCCTGCACCTTGTCGACCATCTTCAGGTCGAGCGAGCTGGTGGCGAGCGCCGGGTAGTAACGGGCCGCCGAGGTCGAGTCGACGAACGCATCCACCTTGTCCTTGTGCGCGACGGCGAAGTCGAACGCGAGTTCCGGATGCAGGCGCGAGACACCGCGGATCAGCGCGGCGCTGTTGGTCGCACCCGGCTCATCGGTCAGCGCGAGATCGAGCGCACGCTTCGCCAGCGCCTCATCGCGGGCCGCGGCGAGCAAGGCGTACAGGCGATCCTTCACCAGCGGGGTCTTCTCCGCCTTTGCCTCGGCATGCAGCTTGTCCCACGTTGCGGCATCGGCATTCACCGCGACCACGCCGAGGATCACCTTGCGCAGCTCGGCCGGCATGGTGTTCTTCGCGTAGCGGTCGCGCGCCTCGGCCACCACCTTCGCATCGCCGAGTGCACCCAGCGTGCCGATCAGGTGCGAACGCAGGATGGCGACCGGGGCTTCCTCGCCCTGCTTCGCTTCCCAGCCGACCTGGTCCAGCTTCGGCGAGAGACGGCCGATGGCGAACTTGCGGAACGCGGCCTGGCGCGCGGCGTCGCCCTGGTAGTACGCATCGAGGCCCGAGAGGTCGCTGGCGACCTGGTCCCACAGCTGCGGCGTGGCATCGACCGGCGTCGCCTTGATCAGGTCGAGCAGGTCGGAGATCGGCTGCAGGCCGACCATGCCCTGCGCCCAGGTATCGCCCATCACGCCGAGCTGGTCGATCGGCTCGAGCTTCGTGAACGCGCCTTGGAGCTGCTTCATCTGCGCCGGTGCATACAGCGTGCGGTAGTAGCCGGTCTGGCCAGCGTTGACGATGACCGGGCCGCAGCCGGCGACGGTCAGCGTGCCCTTGCCGTCCAGCAGGGTCGATGTGGCAGCGCCGCCCACGGTCTTCGCGATGACCGGCACGTGCCAGGCCAGCGCCTTCTTGTCCGGGCGATCGCGGGTGAACTCACCCTGCGAGAGGGTCAGGGTGGTCGAGCCGTTGGCGCACGACACGCTGTCGACCTTCACCAGCGGGATGCCCGGCTGCAGGGTGAAATCGTGCGCGATCTGCGTCACCGGCTTGCCGGCGGCGGTTTCGATCTGCTTCCACAGGTCGTCCGACACCGTGTTGCCGTACGCGTGGGCCTTGATGTACGCCTGCACGCCCTTGCGCCACGCATCCGGGCCCACGTAGGCCTCGAGCATGCGGATGACGGATTCACCCTTTGCATAGGTGATCGCATCGAACGCCTGGCTCGCCTGCTCCACGGTTTCCACGTGCTGCACGACCGGGTGCGTCGTCGCTACGGCATCGCGGCCCATGGCGCCTTCGCGGATATCCACGGCATCGAGGTTGGTGTGCCATTCCGGGTGCAGGCGCTCGGTGGTGCGCGAAGCCAGCCACGAGGCGAAGCCTTCGTTCAGCCACAGGTCGTCCCACCAGCGCATGGTGACGAGATCGCCGAACCACTGGTGCGCCATTTCATGCGCGGCGGTGTTGAACACTTCCTGCTTGTCGGCCTGCGTGGAGATGCTCGGATCGAGCAGCAGCGCATATTCGAAGGTGTAGATCGCGCCCCAGTTTTCCATGGCCGCGAAGAACTGGCTCTGGCCCGGGCTGGCGATGTTGTCGAGCTTCGGCAGCGGGTAGGGCACACCGAAGTAATCGTTGTATTCCTTCAGCACGGCCTTGCCGGAGTCCAGCGTGAACTGCGCCTGCGAGGTGAGGCCCTTCTGGGTGATGACGCCGATTTCGACGCCTTCGCTCTTCGTGGTGATGCGGTCGAACTCACCGGCACCGAAGAACACGAGGTAGGTGGACATCTTCGGCGACTGGCCGAAGCTCCACTTCGTCATGCCGTTGCCGAGGTCCTTCTTCGACGCGGCGGGCATGTTGCTCACCGCCATGTCGTTCGACGGCACGGTGGCGTCGAGCGTGAAGGTCGCCTTGTAGTTCGGCTCGTCCCACGACGGGATGAAGCGGCGTGCGTCGGAGTTTTCGAACTGCGTGTACAGCGCGCGCTTCTTGCCCGCGGCCTTCGTGTCGTAATCGATCGCGAACAGGCCGTTGGCCTGGGTGCCGATCTTGCCGGTGTAGTCCATCGACAGGCGGTACGCGCCCGCGGGCAGCGGCTTGTCGAAGGTGAAGGTGGCGGTCTGGTGTTCCGCATCGACGGACACCTTCGGCGTTCCGAACGTGGCCTTGCCCTTCGCGGCAGCGAGCTTCACGTTGGCGAACGTCATGTCGATCGCGTTCAGCGTGATCGTCGGCGTGGGCTCGAGCACCTCCACGTCGATGGCGACCTTGCCGTCGAAGGTGAGCTTGTCGGCGTGCGGGACGACCGAGACATCGTAGTGCGACGGGCGCACGCTGCGCGGCAGCTGCGTCGGTGCCTGCTGCATGTCGGCGGCAGCGGCAAGGGTGGACAGGCCGGCGAGCGCTACGGCGATCGCGCTGACGAGTGTTTTACGCATGGGGAACCCCTGGTGGTGGACCGTGGCATGGTCCATCCGCCGGGGCCGGTTTAGCCAGCGCCGGAAGTCACGCTCGCAGGAACCTGCGGGTGGCCTGCTACCAGAAGCGCCACCAGCGCCGGCGCTCCAGTTTCTTCATCGCCTTGAGGTGCCCGCGCGACGCTGCCTTGCGGTACCAGGCGCGGGCGACGGCGGCGTTGCGCGCGACGCCATCGCCTTCATCGTGCAGGCGGCCGAGTTCGAACTGGGCCTCGGGCAGGCCCTGCCCGGCCGCCAGCCGGAGCAGGCGCAACACCTCGTCGACGTTGCGCGGGATGCCCCGGCCACCGTCGATCATCCGGGCCAGGGCGTACTGGGCCTGCGCGTGGCCTTTCTCGGCCGCGAGCGCCAGCCAGCGCACGGCATCGGGATCGTTGCGGGGCACGCCATCGCCCGTGGCGAGGCGCATGCCCAGCTGGTACTGGCCGGCCATATCCTGCGGGCCGCTGGTCGCCTGCCGTGCGGAGACGAGCGCGGGCTGGTCGCTCTCCGCCTCCAGCTCAGCGAGCCGCTGCTTCGCCTCGCTATCACCCTGCTCCGCGGCCCGGCCGAACCAGTAGCGGGCCTGCTCGCGATCGACGGCGAGGCCGCTGGCTTCCAGGTACATCTTGCCGAGGGTGAACTGGGCGATGCTGTTGCCCAGTTCGGCGGCGCGCCGGTAGTGGTGCGCGCCCATGGCGGCATCCTGGCCCACGCCGATGCCATCGACGTACATGTGCGCGATGCTGCAAAGCGCATCCGCGAAACCGCGGCTGCCGGGATCGCCGCGCTCGATCGCCTTGGTGTAGAAGGCGAAAGCCAGCTCGGCATCGCGCGGCACGCCACGGCCGAAATAGTGCGAGACGCCCAGGTTCACGCAGGCCTGGGCGTGGCCCTGGTCCGCGGCCATGCCCCACCAGTGCAGCGCCTGTTGCCGGTCGACGGCGAGCCCGTGCCCGCGCGCATACGCGGTGCCCAGGGCGCACTGGGCCTCGGCATGCCCGGCCTCCGCGGCCTGACGCAGCCACAGGGCGGCCTCGGCGTGGTCACGCAGGACGCCATGGCCTTCAGCGTATTGCTGCGCGAGGCGGAACTGCCCGTCCGCGTGGCCCTGCTTGGCGGCGCGGCGCAGCCAGTGCGCGGAGCGCGTCCGATCCTGGGTAACGTGTTCGCCATCGAAATACATGACGCCGACGCGGAACTGCGCCTGTGCATCGCCAAGCTGGGCATCTTTTTCCAGCCGGCCGAATTTCTGCAGCGCATCCATCTCCGCGACAAACCGATGGTCGCCGAGCGCGCCGCCCCAAGTACCTTCCGACATCCCGCTCCCCTGCAAACGCCTGTCGTCGTTGTGGGGGCATCATAAGTGGTTGCGGGATTTAGGGATATCGGCAATTTCGGATAGGTGGGAATCCACCCTCCGGCACCCGCCCCGGTCAGTCGAGCGCGCCGCGCACCCGTTCCAGCAAGGTATCCACTTCGAACGGCTTCAGCAGCAGCTGCATGCCCGGCTCGAGGAAGCGCGCCGGATCCAGCGCGTTCTCGGCGTAGCCGGTCATGAAAAGCACCGGTAGCGTCGGCCGCCATGCGCGGGCGGTCCGGGCGAGTTCGCGGCCGTCCAGGTCGGGCATGCCGACATCGGTGAGCAGCAGGTCGAGCGAGGCGTCACCGCGAAGATGGCGCAAGGCCTCGTCGATATCGCCCGTGGCCGTGCATACGTAACCCGCCGATTCGAGCGCCGCGCAGGCGAGCGTACGCAGTGAATCGGTGTCCTCGACGATCAGGATGTGCTCGCCGCGGCCACCTTCGACCCGGTTCGTGCGCGGCTGCACCGGCTCGATCTCGCCTTCGTCGACCGGCAGCCAGAGCGCGACCTCGGTGCCCTCGCCCACCGTGCTGGCGATGCTCACGCGGCCGCCTGACTGCCTGGCGAAGCCGTAGATCATCGACAGGCCCAGGCCCGTGCCCTGGCCGATGGGCTTGGTGGTGAAGAACGGCTCGAAGACCTTTTCCAGCAGTGTCGGCTCGATGCCCGTGCCGGTATCGGTCACGCTCAACACCACGTAGGCACCTGGCTGCAGCTCGCTGTCGGCGCCGACATTCTCCAGCCGGGACGACAGCGTGATGCTGCCACCCGCCGGCATGGCATCGCGTGCGTTGATCACGAGATTGAGCAGCGCGTTGTCGAGCTGGTTCCCGTCGACGCTTGCCACCATCCGGCCATAGGCGAGGTTGGCGTGCAGGGTCACCGCCTCGCCAAGGGTCCGGCGCAGCATGTCTTCCATGGCCCGCACGCGCTCGTTCACGTCGGTGGCCTTCGCGTCGAGCGGCTGCTGGCGGGCGAACGCGAGCAGGCGGTGGGTCAACGCCGCCGCCCGGCGTGCCGAGCCCAGCGCTGCGTCGGCGAAGCGCTGCACGCCCTGCGGCTTGCCGGCTTCGACCTGACGGTTGATCAGGTCGATGCCGGTAATGATGCTGGTGAGCAGGTTGTTGAAGTCGTGCGCGATACCGCCGGTGAGCTTGCCCAGCGCGTCCATCTTCTGCGCCTGGACCAGCTGTGATTCGGTGCGTTCGCGCACCGCGATCTCGGCGGCGAGCTGCGTGGTGGCCGTATCGATCTGCTCGCGCTGTTCGCGTTCGCGGCTGCGCTGCTCGGTCACGTCCTCGACGAAGACCATGCCGGCGCCGTCGCGATAAGGCGTCACGCGCCACTCGGTCTCGCGCACCATGCCGCCGGAGCGCATGCACAGCACGCCGCGCCAGCGCCGCATGCCGCCGAGCGCCACGCGCATTTCGGCAAGCGTTCCGTCCTGGCCTGGTTCGAACCATGCCTCGAGCGACTGGCCCTCCGCCCCGCCTTCTAGCAGCCGGACGAAGGCATCGTTGGTTTCCTGCACGCGGAGTTCGCCGTCGACCACGGCCATGGGCGCGGCGATCGTGGTGAAGATCTCGCGCACCCGTGCCTCGGATTCGCGCAGGGCGCGCTCGGTATCGCGCACGCGCAGGAGCGTGCGGATCGTGGCGAGCAACACGCCCGGATCCACCGGGTGTGGCAGGTAAGCGTCCGCACCGTTGTCCAGGCCGGCGATGAGGTCGGTGGTGTCGATCGACGCGGCCGAGACGTGCACGACCGGAAGCAGCTGGGTATCCGGCGATGCGCGAAGGTCGCGCACGATGTCGAAGCCGCTCATGTCGGGCAGGTTGACGTCGAGCACGACCGCATCGATCGCGTGCGCGGCCAGCAGTTGCAGGCCTTCCGTGCCGGTACCGGCCTCCATCACCGTATAACCGGCGCGTTCCAGCGTGCGGCGCAACGCGTAGCGCGTCGGCGCGTTGTCATCCACCACCAGCAACGTGTCATGCATGGTCATCGGCGTCCTCCGCGGCAATCGCCAGCGGCAAGCTGACGAAGAACTCCGAACCCTTGCCGACGATGCTGCTCAGGCCCACTTCGCCGCCAAGCAGTTCGGCGAACTGCTTGCACAGCGAAAGGCCGAGGCCGGTGCCGCGCACGCGCTTCTGCAAAGGAGAATCGACCTGGGTGAAGTCCTCGAACAACACGTGCTGGAGTTCTTCAGGGATGCCGATGCCGGTATCGCGCACCGTGAAGCGCACGCGGTCGCTGCCTTCCAGCCGGGCGGACACGCGCACTTCGCCGCGCGGCGTGAACTTCAGCGCGTTGGAAATGAAATTACGCAGGATCTGCGACACCTTCTTGTCATCCGTGTACAGCTTCGGGAGCCCTTCCGGATCCTCGAAGACCAGGTCCGCCTCGGTCCCGTCCACGATGGGCCGGAACATGCCGCGCAACGCGGAGAACAGATCCATCAGCTCAAACCACGCTGGCGAGATGGTGATGCGCCCCGCCTCGATCTTGGCCAGGTCGAGCAGGTCGTCGACCATGTCGCTCAGTTCGCGCGCGGCACCGCTCACGAAAGCCACCTGCTTGCGCTGTTCGTCGGTGAGCGGGCCATCCATCTCGTCGGCGAGCAGCCGCGCAATGCTGAGGATGGAACCCAGCGGCGTGCGGAACTCATGGCTCATGTAACTCAGGAACCGGCTCTTCAGTTCCGAGGCCTCGCGGAGCTGCGCGGCCTGGTTGTCCAGTTCGGCGTACAACGCCAGCACGCCCTGGTTGGTCTCGTCCAGCTCGGCGCGCAGGCCGTCGTTCTCGGCCTGCAGGCGTGCGATCTCGGCGTCGTTCATGCACGCACCCCAAGGCGTATGGCAAAGACCGTCACATCATCGCGACCACGCGTGAAATCACGGTACAGGAGCGCCGCGACGATGGCCGGGTGGCGGTTCACCAGGCCGGGGTAGTCGCGCAGGCTCCAGCGGGATTGCAGCCCATCGGAGTGCAGGAGGAGCACCCTCCCGGCCGATTGCGGGAAATCGAACGGCTGCGCACGGCGTGCCTGCACACCGACGATGCCCGGGTGCGAGGCCAGCCCGCGCGAGCCTTCGGCGGACTGCAGCGAGCCGGCGATATTGCCGATGCCCGCGAAACGCACATTGCCGGTCGCACCTTCGAACCGGGCCACCGCCACGGCCCCACCACGCGTGCCCGCCATGCCGGCATGGATGCTCGCCATCAACTCGACGGGCTCCGCGCAGGCTTCCGGCTCCCACGCCCGCAGGCACGCCTCCGCGGCGTCGTTGGCGGCGGGGCCGTGGCCGAGGCCATCGACCATGACGACGCACGTGGCATCGCCCCGGAGCGCCATGCCCCAGCCATCGCCACTGACCGCTTCGCCGTGCAGCGCCTGCTGGACCGCGCCGAACGCGATATCGGCGCGCGAGAAGCCTTTCGGGTACAGGCGCGCGAGCACGACCGCGCCGCGCTGGTCGGCATACATGTCCATCAGGTCGGCCTGCCGCCGCACGGCACCCAGGCCTTCGCCACGCGTGCCGCCGGTGGAGTAGCCGTCGGGCAGGCAGTCAGCGAGGTTGAAACCCGGCCCGCGGTCCACGGCGATCACCTCGACGCCGCGGGCACCGTCGCCCGGCACCGCGCTGATGTGCATCTCACCGCCCTTCGCGTGCTTCAGTACGTTGGTCGCCAGTTCCGTCGCCACGAGCGCGACGCGGCCTGCGTCGGTGTCGTCGAAACCGCAGGATGCCGCTGCCTGTGCGGCCGCGCGCCGGGCCTGGCCGATCTGGCTGGCTTCCTCGATCGCGATGATCGTGGTCAGCCGGCCCGGGAAAATCACGTCCATTTGCAGATCGTCACTCGCGTGCCGGCACCCGGTGCGCTCTCCAGGGAAAATTCATCGACCAGGCGACGCGCACCGGTCAGGCCGAGGCCAAGGCCGCCGCCCGAGGTCCAGCCGTCGGTCATGGCCAGCTTCATGTCGGCGATGCCCGGGCCTTCGTCGCGGAAGACCAGGCGCAAACCCTTGCGGGCACCATCTTCCAGCAGTTCCCAGTCCATGTCGCCGCCCCCGCCGTAGATCACCGCGTTACGCGCCAGCTCGCTGGCGGCGGTGATCAGCTTGGTCTGGTCGACGAGGCGCAACCCGGCTTGCACGGCAAGCTTGCGTACCGTCTGCCGTGCCAGCACCACATCCTGCTCGATGCGAATCGCCTGCGTGCCCACCGGTCCGGCGTTCATCGCTCCGCCACGCGGTTGCGCAGCAGGCGCATGCCGCGCTCCACGTCCAGCGCGGTGAGCACGCCCGGCAGGGTCAGGCCCAGTTCCACCAGCGTGATCGCCACCGCGGGCTGCATGCCCACCAGCACGGTGTCGGCATCCATGATCTTCGACAGGCCGGAGATCGTGCCGATCATGCGCCCGATGAACGAATCGACGATGTCCAGGGCGGAGATGTCGATCAGGACGCCCTTCGCCGTGGTCTTGCTGATCATGTTGGAAAGGTCGTCCTGCAGGGTCAGGGCGAGCTGGTCGTGCATGTCCACCTGGATGGTCACGAGCAGGAACTCGCCCATGCGCAGGATCGGGATGCGCTCCATGGCCTTACCCTGCCTTCGAGACGTGGAAGCCCGAGCGCTTCAGCGCGAGCGACAAGGCATCGGCCAGGTTGGCCTTGGTGACGATGCCCTGCAGGTCGAGGCCGAGGTGGACGATGGTCTGCGCGATCTGCGGCCGCACGCCGCTGATGATCGCGTCCGCGCCCATCAGGCGGATCGCGGTGACCGTCTTCAGCAGGTGCTGTGCGACCAGGGTATCCACCGTCGGCACGCCGGTGATGTCGATGATGGCGATTTCCGCGCCCGTCTCCACGATGCGCTGGAGCAGCGACTCCATCACGACCTGCGTGCGCTGCGAATCGAGCGTGCCGATCATCGGCAGCGCCAGCACGCCCTCCCAGAGTTTCACCACGGGCGTGGACAGTTCCAGCATCTCTTCCTGCTGGCGGTTGATCACTTCTTCGCGCGACTTCTGGAACGTCTTGATCGTGTGCATGCCCAGGCCATCGAGCAGCTCAGAAACCGCCCAGGTCTGCGCGGCGAGTTCCCCGGCGTTGCCGGCATAGGTCTTCTGCAGCAGGTCGAAGATCGGCCGCTTCAGCGAGAAGATGAAGTTCGCCGTGTTCGCGGAATCGAAACCCTGCAGTGCGCGGCTGCGCGAAAGCTTTTCGAGGAAGCCGCGCGTCTCGCTCCACTCGTTGCTGGCGAGGCTGCCTGCATCGCCCGTGGCGGAGCCGGCGATCAGCAGGCGCAGGAAGTCCCGGGTCTGCCCTTCGAATTCGACGTGGCCAATGCGTGAGTCGCGCGAGGCGCCACTCTCTTCCAGGTTGGCGGTCCAGCGGGTCAGCAGTTGCTGTTCGTTCTGGCGGATCGCATCGATCGTGGACTGGCTGAGTGCAGACATGGAGACCCCCGGGTAAAGCTCTATGATGCGGTGCACATTCGCGCAATGGAATAGCGTGTATGCAAACGGATGCATTGACGGACCCTTCACGCCACGCGCGTTATTTGCCTTAGCGTTTTCCTGCGAACCCACGCCATGTCCACACGTCCCCTGGTCGTTCTCCTCGTCGAGGATGACGATGCCATCCGCGAAATTTCCGCCATGATCCTGGAGGGCGAAGGGCACACCGTGCACACCGCACCCAACGGCGATGAAGCGGAGCGCTGGCTGGCCAACGGCACCGCGGACGTGCTCTTCACCGACGTGCGCATGCCCGGCTCCGTGTCGGGGCAGGAACTTGCCACGCGCCATTCCGATATGCGCGTGCTCGTGGCTTCGGGTGAGATGCGCGAGCAGCACGACTGGCTGCTGCCGCACATGGAATACCTGACCAAGCCTTACGACCGGAAGAGCCTGCTGGCTGCCGTGGAACGCGTGGCCGCCTGAGCTCAGGCGCGGTCGATCACCCTGCTGATCTTGCCGTTCGCGAAGCCGAACTCGGTGGTGCCCTGCATCTCGATGATCGTGCCGGCGCGAGGGCCGTCGGGGATGTCCTCCGCGATCTCGCCGCGGAAGTCGATCATCGCCACGACGTCTTCGCCGCGCTCTTCGAGCGATACGATTTTCTGCTCGCGCGCTGCAAATAGCTGCGCCCCGACCCGCGCCAGTTTTTCCAGATCGACCTTGCCATCGGTGGCCACGCTGAGCGCACCACCCTGGTGGTGTTCGAAGCGCACATCATCGGTGAGCGCCCCCAACATGCCGGGGATGTCGAAGTGGTTGTACGCGGCAAGGTAGATTTCGATCAGTTGCCGGCGTGCGGGGTCGATCATGGTGATCTCCATGGGTACCTGGCATGGGCGGTCCCTCGATAGTACAAGGGGCGCGCGCCGAAGACAGGCCCGTAGCCCGTTAGTACCGGTGGCGGTGTTTCACATCCGTGGCCGTGCGCCGCGGCGATCTGTCCGCTACGTGTCCGCGGACACGTAGCGGGGCGGCGAAAGCCGCGTTGCAACGTGCTGGCCCGAGGCTTGCAGTGACGGCTTCCGGATCAACACGGAGACGCCACGCATGGCACACGTTCCACGGAATCTTGCGCTCGCCGCCCTTCTTGCGGTGCCGATGGCCCGGGCCGCCGAGCCTCCGACACTGCACTACACGGTGACGCCCGTCCTGGCCCATGGTGACCTCCAGGCCGTCGATGTCGAGCTGGTGGCGGATGCCGGAGCGGACGGGAAGCTCGACGTCGTGCTGCCCGGCACGCAGCTGGCGCTGTCGTCGGACGGAAACCTCTCCGCCGGGGAGCACGGACACCTGGTGCTTGCCGGCGCGCCGAATGCCCAACTCACCTTGCGCTATCGCCGGCGCGGCAACGATAGCGTCCAGCGCGAGTGGGATACGGATCCGTACATGGCGGCCGGCTGGCTGCTGGCGCCTTGTTCCGCCCTGCTGGCAATGCCCGCGGACGACATCGCGCGCCGCGTCGAGGTGACCTGGAAGCTGCCTGCGCGCTGGCGCGGCCTCACCAACCTGCCCACCTCCACGCCAACGACAACGGCGGCGGAGCGCCACAGCGTGTGCTTCCTCGGCCGGGATGTCACCGAGAATGTCGTTCCGCTTGGCCATGGCGGCCATCTTCGTACGTATACAACCGCCCCACGGGAGGCAGCGCCGTTGGTGGACCTCGCTGCGCGCGCACTCACCATCGTCGCAGCCGATAGCGACGGGCGCCCGGCGGACTACCCAGTCTTCATCACGCCGCTGGACCGCGAGGGCGGTGGCCTCTCCTCGTGGAGCCAGGCCGCGGGGATGGCCGTGGTGCTGGAGCGAGGCGTCGCGCCGGGTGGCGTGGTGGCCCCGATGATCACCGACTACCGCCGCCTGCTGGCGCCCGGCCCCGTGGACCCGGCGACCGCCTGGTATACCGAAGGCCTGGGTTCGTATCAGGTCGTGAGCGACCTGCTCGGCAGCCACACTCTCGATCGGGGCATCGTGGCTGCATGGTTCGATCAGATCAGCGGCCAGTACGGCTCATCCGCGTTCCGCCGTGCGCCCCAGGCACAGGTGGCCGCGGAATGGTCGAGCTCACCTGACCTCCAGGCGCTGCCCATGCAACGCGGCATGCTTTTCGGCGCGTTGCTCGACGCGCGGCTGCGCGAAACCACGCGGGGCACGGCGACCCTGGGTGACGTGCTGCGCAAGATCGGGCCGCGCCCCGCGGACCCCGCGGGTGCGCTCATCGCCGCGGTGCGGGCCGCCGGTGGCGGGGACATCACGCCGCTGTACGAGAAATACATCGTCCGCGGCGACCTGCTGCTATTGCCGACCGACGCGCTCGGTACATGCATGGCCGTACGCACCGATGCCGACGGCTACGGCTGGCAGGTCCAGCGCGTAAGCGCGACGTGCCAGCCCTAGCCCGTGGGAGCGCGCTTGCGCGCGATGGGGGCTGGCGCGAGCACCTATCGCGCGCAAGCGCGCTCCCACAACGCGCCGCGGGCCCGTTTGCCGGGACGGCACAACGCGACTATGGTGCTGCCTTCCGTCCCGTCCCGAGCCGCCGATGAACCCTCCGCAGGAATCGAACCCCGATCACCTCAGGCGCAGCCTGTCCAACCGCCACCTGCAGCTCATCGCCATCGGCGGCGCGATCGGGACCGGCCTGTTCATGGGCTCGGGCAAGACCATCAGCCTCGCGGGACCGTCCATCCTGTTCGTCTACCTGATCATCGGCGTGATGCTGTTCTTCGTCATGCGCGCGATGGGTGAGCTGCTGCTATCGAACCTGCAGTACAAGTCCTTCATCGATTTCTCCACGGACCTGCTCGGGCCATGGGCCGGCTTCTTCTGCGGC
Organism: Luteibacter sp. NPDC104163; assembly: GCF_055584245.1. Lineage (NCBI taxonomy): Bacteria > Pseudomonadati > Pseudomonadota > Gammaproteobacteria > Lysobacterales > Rhodanobacteraceae > Luteibacter > Luteibacter sp. NPDC104163. The sequence goes on along the minus strand of NZ_JBVJMK010000010.1, from coordinate 164,127 downwards.
TGGACCTACTGGTTCTGCTGGATCATCACGGCGATCGCGGATGTCATCGCCATCGCTAACTACGCCCAGTTCTGGTTCCCCTCGCTCGCGCCGTGGATCCCCGCGGTGCTCTGCGTGCTGCTGCTGCTCACCCTCAACCTGACCACCGTGCGCCTGTTCGGCGAACTCGAGTTCTGGTTCGCGCTGATCAAGATCATCGCGATCTGCGCACTGGTCGTGACCGGCTTCGGCATGGTGGCGTGGGCGTTCCGTTCGCCCGACGGCCACGTGGCATCGCTGTCCAACCTGTGGAATGACGGCGGCATGTTCCCGATGGGCGTGGGCGGCTTCTTCGCCGGATTCCAGATCGCCGTGTTCGCCTTCGTCGGCATAGAGCTCGTCGGCACGACCGCGGCCGAGACCGCCGATCCGGAGCGCAACCTGCCGAAGGCGATCAACTCGATCCCGGTGCGCATCATCATCTTCTACGTGCTCGCCCTCGTGGTGATCATGTCGGTCACCCCATGGCGCCAGGTACTGCCCGGCAAGAGCCCGTTCGTGGAGCTGTTCGTGCTGGCGGGCATCCCGGCGGCGGCAAGCCTGATCAACTTCGTGGTGCTGACCTCGGCGACCTCCTCGGCGAACAGCGGCATCTTCTCCACCAGCCGCATGCTCTACGGCCTGGCCGAGGAAGACCACGCGCCGTCCGCCTTCAAGCGTCTGTCGAAGGCTGCCGTGCCGTCGCGTGGGCTGCTGTTCTCCTGCGCGTGCCTGCTGGCCGGAGCGATGCTGGTCTACGTCGTGCCCAACCTGGTCACCGCGTTCACGCTGGTCACCACGCTTTCCGCGATCCTCTTCATGTTCGTCTGGTCGCTGATCCTGTGCTCGTACATGGCCTACCGGAAGAAGCGCCCGGAGCTGCACGCGGTGTCGTCGTACAAGATGCCCGGCGGCGTACTGATGTGCTGGGTCTGCCTCGCCTTCTTCGCCTTCGTACTTGTGCTGCTGACCCTGGAATCGGATACCCGCCAGGCCCTCATCGCCAGCCCGGTGTGGTTCGCGATCCTGGGGGTGGCCTACCTGGTTCGCCGGAAACGCGCCGCCTGATGCCTTTGTGGGAGCGCGCTTGCGCGCGATGGGTCTTGCCGCAAGCCCCATCGCGCGCAAGCGCGCTCCCACAGGCCTCCGAAGGCTTCACATCAGTGAAAAGCCGCCACCGGCCTTCACACGCCGTGGCACAGCCGTTGCAGCCTTCCCGTGAGAGGGAAACCGGTGTAGGTTTCCCGTCGCGCCATTCCGGGGAATCCAGCGCCCATGAGCTTTTCGTACCCTGCCGCGCCGCGGCCAAAAGCGACCGTGTTCGCCACGCTCCTCGTGGGGGCGGCCCTGTGCCTGGCCCAACCGGCCCGGGCGGCCGAAGAGCACGGCACGCCGGGCGGCGGCGTGACGACGACCCCGTCGGCCAGCGGCTGGCAATACAGCAGTTCGGCCGTCTCCGAGGCGGTCGCCAGGGACATGGGCCCGCCCCGGCCGTGGTCCGGCCACGACTACCATTTTTCCGTCACCCACGGCCCGACCTACCCGAGCACGTACATGGGTGCCACGAAGGACGAAGCGGTCCGGATGAACCTCACCCTCCGCTGGTGGTGATCAGCGCCGCTCGCGGCTGGCCAGCGTGACGTTCAGCGCCTGGTGCACGGCCGGGAGGCCCGCCAGGTCGAACGAGAACGGGAAGAACGACGGCCCGCGCATGTGCAGGATCGGATGCGTGGCCAGCAGCCTTTCGAACGCATAGCGGGTGGGCGTGCTCCGCGGCACGAAGGTAAACGTGCCTTCCACGCATTCACGGCGGAACGTCAGGCGCTGGCCTTCGATATCGAACGTGGCCGTGCGCCCGATGGCGCCCGCCGAACAATCGGCGCGCTGCGGCAACACGCGGAATCCATAGGAGACACGGTGCGTCGGGCGGTCCACGTAAGCGACGAGGCCAAGCTCGGCGCCGCGCTGGTCTGGCAGTACATAGACCCGCCGGCCATGGTCCCAGCCCGGGGTATCGGCGGCGCCCGCCGAGGCGGCGAACGTGCCAAGCGCGAGCGCGGCGACGACGAGTGAGGACATCCGTGAAGCACGTGCCATGGGGGTCAGCTCCTGCCGTGTGGGGTACCCAGGTGTATACCACCACCGCGCCAGGCCTTGTCACCTCACCGACATCAGTCCGACAGCAGCGCGCCCTCGCCCACCGCGGCGGCGATGAACGCCCGTGGATCGTCGGGTGACACCAGCAACGGGCGGCCGCCGGGCGGCTGGATGACGATGCCATGGTCGCGTCGGCGCGCGGCAACCTTCACCATGCCGAGCCGGCGCGAGTAGAACAGCCCATCGAACGCGAAGAAGCCGCCGTTGCCGAACACGCGGACCAGGCCCTTGAACGCTTCCGTGTCCTCGCGGACCAGGGCGCCGCGCAGTTCCACGCTGGATCGGCCGACCTGGCGACGGATGACGAGGCGCCCGCCACCCATCTCATAGCGCAACGGCGAGAGCGCATAGCTCAGGGCGAGCGCAAGGGTGAGGATGCCGGCGAGAGGTACGGCCAGCGTGGCCGGCGTATCGCGCGACATCACGATGGCGATGCCGACCACCACGATCACGACGGTCAGGATGCCGATCCAACGCACGGTGTTGGACATGCTGGTGGCGAAGGTTTGCATCGCGCGGGTCGTCTCAGAGGGATTGGGGTGGCGGCGCCGGGACCGGGGCGGCCAGCAGCAGTTTGTCACGGGTGACGGTGATGTAGCCCGCGGCGGCCGGCTCGGCCTTGCCGTCGCGCATGCGCCACGCGGCGACCATCCAGTCATTGTTTTCACGCCAGCCCACGTGGCCATGGTCGATCAGGCCGAGCAGGGTTTCGCCGCGGAAAACCAGTGGGAAAACCGCCGCATCGCTGCTGAAGCCGGCCATGCGCCCGCTGCTGTCGAGCAAGGGCAGTTCGGGCGGCTGGCCGTCCTTTTCCAACGGGCCGCCGGTGAGGCGTGCCGCCTTGAGCACGGCCGCGTAGGCGGCCTTGTCGTACGACGGGAACGCGTTGTCCAGGGTGCCCTTCTGCGGGCTGCGGTCGTAGCGCGTCGCGATGGCCATGGCCGCCTTTGCGAACTCGTCGCACGCACCCTTCCCCGGCGCGCATGCGCTCGCCTCGGCCTTGAGCGAGTGGTCGAAACGCAGGACCAGGCGCTCGCCCTTGTCGAACCCCTTCCCGTTCCACACGGCGGTATCGAGGTTCACTTCATCGGGCGAACCATCGCCCACCACGTAAACGACGTACTGGCCGGCGATCCGGGCCATGCCGTGGTCGGTCATGCAATCGCCGTCACCCCATACCGAGGGCGATGGCACGGCGATCGCCTGTTTGCCCTGGATGCGGAACGGCGCTTCGGTCCAGCAGTGCGCGGTGCCGCCGATCGACCACACCGAGCTGATCGGCGAACCGGCGAGCTTGCGATAGCCGCCTGCGCTTTCCAGATCGCGCAGCGCATCGGCGAGCGACTTGTCCGGCTGGTAGGGAAAGGCCGAAGCGCTTTCGAGGCGGACATCTTCCGCCAGCGTGACGTCGGCGCCGGCCTTCGCGAAGTCGGCCGGCACGGCGGCACCCGTGGCCGGCAGCTTCGGGAGTGCGGCGCGCAAGGCGTCAAACGGCTTCGGCCACGCCGCCGCGTCGAGTCCCTTGAGAACAGCGATGCGCGACCGGTAAAGCGGCAACACGCTGCTTTCCGCCTCCTTGATGGAGGGATACGCCGAAAGCGTCGCGTCGCGCGATGCCAGCCAATGGCGTTGATCGAGCTTCAACGCATCGGCCATGTCGGGGTGGCTTTTGAGGGCCGCCGTGAAGGCTTCGCCGAGCTGCCCATCCACGGCCGAGATCTTCGGCGCGGCGCAGATCGCCTTCTCCACCGTGGTCCCCGCCTTCCTGCAATCGAAGCCAGCGGCGTGGGCCCACGGTGTGATGCATGCCAGGGCCAGCCCGACGCCTGCTTTCCAGTTCCGCACGCGGCTCTCCTTCGATGTGGTGTGCATTCGCATCGCATTGTACGAAGCGGCAGCGTGCCGCAGCCTTAATTTCACGGGCCCTTCGCGGAATGCGGTTTCTTTCCGCGAACGTGTAGGCGCAGGACTACATCAATGCCTGCCGGGACACGGTAAATTCCAGCGTCCGGGGGGATCCGTCGCGGGGGCGATGGCAGCCGGGGATACAGGGGAATCGACATGGCCGTTGTCCGGGGTGCCGGTGGGCACCGTGTACCAGTGATCCATCCGCCGGAGCGCGGCACTTGAGCGCCGCCTTCAAGCCCGTACGGCATCGCTACGAGGATGCCCTGGGCCGGCTTTCGTGGCGCGACTTCCAGCAGCACATCGCCGTGCATTTCGAAGGTCTCGGCTACAGCGTGGATCGCTCGCCCTCCAGCGAAGGCGCCTCCCGTGGCATCGACCTGGTCCTGGTCCGGGGCGATGAGACCATCGTCGCGACGTGCAGGCACTGGACCGCGTTCCAGGTTCCGCATACCGACGTGCATCACCTGATCGGGCAGCTGCCCCAGCTTGGCGCGACCGGGGCGCTACTCATCACCTCGGGCGAATTCACCCGCGAAGCCGTGGACGCCGCTGCCCGTTTTCGACACGTGCGGCTCGTGGATGGCCGGGCCCTGCGGGCGATGCTGGGGCCGATCGACGCCGAAGGCGAGCCGTACCCTTCCTCGCCCGAAGCGCCCAGCTGGACGCCGGTGAGCAGCACGCGCAACACGGCTGAGCGGACGGTCGATCGCCGTGAAGGCAGTCGCATGGCCGCCATCGCCGCCGTCGCCGCGGCCCTGGTCATGGCGGTCGCCATGCTCACGCTCTACACCTGGTATATCCGCCAGATCCATACCGCGCAGGTCCGCGGGGTCGCCGGGACCGACGAGGTATACCGGCACGCGGGGGTCGCGCCCGCGCCGCCGCCACTCGCTACGCCCGAACGCACGACCGGCACTGGCGGAGAGCCCTGAAGCCACCTAGGATTCGCAGCGTCCGCACCGCGCGGACCCCAGGGGAAAACACATGGATATGCAGCGCGATGAAGCGCACGACACGGATCGCCCGGCCGTCGGCCACCCGCGTGTAGGCCGGTTCCGGCGCGCGCGCGCCGAGCGCGCCCTGCCGAGCCACGGCGTGGCGCGCCGCCAGCGCCACCTCTCCGACAAGGCCCGGCGCTACCTCTGGTACACGGCCGCCGCGGTCGGCCTCTACCTGGCCAGCCTCGCCTACGCCCACCTCGACCAGGCCTCCCACGCCGCCGTCCAGGCCACCAACCCCGGCCCCTAGCCCAGCCCTTCTGGGAGCGCGCTTGCGCGCGATATCAGGCCCGCTCACCCTTTCATGCGAAAATCCCCCGCATGAATGCCTTCAGCCAGCTCCCCCTCTCCCCGGCCCTGCTCGCCGCCATCGAAACCATCGGCTACACCGAGATGACCCCGGTGCAGCAGGAAAGCCTGCCGCCCATCCTGGCCGGCCGCGATGTCCTGGCCGAAGCGCGCACCGGCAGCGGCAAGACCGCGGCGTTCGGCCTCGGCCTGCTGCAGCGGCTGGATCCTTCGGAGATCCGCCTGCAGGCGCTGGTGCTCTGCCCCACCCGCGAGCTTGCCGACCAGGTCGCCAAGTCGATCCGCCGCCTCGCCACAAACATCCCCAACGTGAAGCTACTCACCCTGTGCGGCGGCATGCCGCTCGGCCCGCAGCTCGCCTCGCTGGAACACGATCCGCATATCGTGGTCGGTACGCCGGGCCGCGTGCAGGAACACCTGAAGCGCGGCAGCCTGCACGGTGGCGGCATCACTACGTTCGTGCTCGATGAAGCCGACCGCATGCTCGACATGGGCTTCGAGGAAGCCATCGACGACATCATCAAGCGCATCTCGAAGCATCACCAGACGCTGCTGTTCTCCGCGACCTACCCGGATGAGATCCGCGCCGTCAGCGGCCGCGTGCAGAAGGACCCGGTGCTCGTCACCATCGACGAGCCGCACAGTGAAAACACGATCGAACAGCGCCTCGTCGAAGTGGAGCCGTCGCTGAAGACCGACGTGCTCGCGCGCATCCTCGGCCATGAAAAGCCGGAATCCGCGCTGGTGTTCTGCAACATGCGCAAGGACACCGACGAACTCGCCGCCGCGCTCGACAAGCTCGGCTTCAGCGCGCTCGCGCTGCACGGCGATCTCGACCAGCGCGACCGCGATGAAGCCCTCGTCCGCTTCGCCAACCGCAGCTGCAACGTCCTCGTCGCCACCGATGTCGCCGCACGCGGCCTCGACATCGCCGGCCTCCCGATGGTCGTGAGCTACGACGTCGCCCACGACCCCGACACCCACACCCACCGCAGCGGCCGCACCGGCCGCGCCGGCGCCAGCGGCCTCGCCATCACCCTGGCGGGCTCGCGCGAACTGAACAAGGTGCGCGCCATCGAGGAGAAGGTCGGCAAGCCTTTCGCCCGCTACCCGGCCAAGCCCGGCGACGGCCGCAAGGTGCTGAACCTCGCACCGATGAAAACCCTGGTGATCGACGCCGGCCGCAAGGACAAGCTCCGCCCCGGCGACATCCTCGGCGCACTCACCGGCGACGCCGGCCTCAACGGCAACGACATCGGCAAGATCGATGTGTATGCGACCCGCGCGTACGTCGCGATCAAGCGCGACCTTGCGAACAAGGCGCTCAACCGCCTGCGCGAAGGGAAGATCAAGGGGCGGAATTTCCGCGTTCGTTCGATCTGACGATTGAGGCAAGCAACACGGCATTTCTCAGTAGCTGGTGCATCCAGGTTGCGCTGGGCTGGAGCGTTTCGTGGGGACGACAGAGCCAGATGTATCGCTCCGTCAGGTACTTAGATGGACGCAACGGACGGAACCCTTTTCCGGAGACAAACCGTTGCTAGGGTGCGCGCGATCGACGCATAGCGTCGCTCGCGCAAACGCATCCATGGACAAAGGATCCAGTCCCCTATGAAAGTGCTTTTCTTTTCGGCCGCGATCGCGGCGGCCGCCCTCACCGGTTGTGCCACCCTCGATCACCGCACCGGTACCGAAGTGACGCAGCAGCAGCTGGACACACTGAAGACCGGCACATCTCGCCAGTCGGACGTCATCAAGATGATCGGCCATCCCTCGCAGAAAACCATGCACAAGGGAAGGGAAGTCTGGACGTACGACTTCACCCTTATCCCTGCCATGCCATGGCAAGCCAATAAGCAAGAAGCCGCCGTCTTTGAATTCGACAAGGACGGTATTCTGCTGGAGGCCTACAAGTCCGGCGGACGCCCGGGTAAGAGCGGGAACCCTATGCTCGACGCGGCCGGAATGTAACTCGCGAAAGATCGGCTCGAACTTTCTTTACAGGCGGCACGGTCGCGAGCACCCATCGCGCGCAAGCGCGCTCCTACAGTGAGGCGAGGCGCTCCGCGGCCTCGAGGGAGGCTCTGTCGCGGTTTAGCGTGGCTACGGCCAGCTCGCGGCCGTTCTTCTTGTAACGGACTTCGGCGTCCTTGTCGGCGATGGAGCCGATGACTTCGATCTCGTCCCACTCCAGTGCGTGGCCTACGTAACGGATGCTCGTGTCGTAGTGCATACTCCAGAAGAACGGCGCTTCGTTGTAGATCTCATCGAAGCCGAGCATCGCCGCGGCGGCGACCTGGCCCTGACGCTCCGCGACTACCCAGTGTTCGACCCGCTGGCGTGAATCATCCAGGCCGGGGAAGCGGGCGATGTCACCCGCTGCGTAGATATCCTCGTCGGACGTACGCATGGTGGCGTCTACCAGGACGCCCAGGTCGATCTGCAAGCCAGCTGCTTCGGCGAGCGCGAGGCGTGGGCGCACGCCCAGGCCGAGCACGACCTTCGCGGCCTTCACCTGCGTGCCGTCATCCAGCGTGACCGCACCATCGACGTAACCGGTCGCTTTCTTCCCAAGGTGGAAGATCACCCCGTGCTCTTCGTGCAGCGTGCGAATCATCGAACCGAGCTGTTCGCCGAGCACGCGCTTGAGTGGCACCGCATCCGGGCCGATGACATGCACCTCCACCTTGCGCTCGCGCAGCGATGCCGCGACTTCCATGCCGATGAAGCTGCTGCCAAGGACCGCGACCGGACCGCCACCTTCGATGGCAGCGATGATCGCCTGCGCGTCCTGCATCGTGCGCACCGTATAAACGCTGGGATCATCGAAGCCCGGGCCGTCCGGACGAATCGGGTCCGCGCCGGTGCACAGCAACAGCGTGTCGTAATCGAGGCGCTCGCCGGAATCCAGGGTCACCGTGCAATGCTCGGCGTTGACGTGGTCCACCGTCGTATCGAGTCGTAGCGTGATCCGCTGGTCTTCGTAGAACGCCTTGTCCTTCAGCGGCATCCACTCGGGTTGCGCCGTGCCGGCGAGGTAGTCCTTGGAGACGTTCGGCCGGTCGTACGGCGCGTCGACATCGTCGCTGATCAGTGTGATCGACCCATCGAAGCCAAGGTCACGCAGGCGTTGCGCGGCGGCGAAGCCTGCGGCGCCCCCGCCGATGATGACGATGTTGCGGTCCGGGGTATCGGTCGGCTCCGCCGGCTCTGGCGCGGGCAGCTTTTCCGTGATGAAGACCTTGCCGTCGCGTTCGTCGACGCGCCAGCGATCCACCGGCGCCAGCGCGGGCGCGCGCAGGGCGCGGCCGGTGGCCAGGTCGAAGCAGGCGTGGTGCAAAGGGCAGTGCACGGTGTCGCCCACGCGCAGCCCCTCACCCAGCGCGCCGCCGTAATGGCTGCAGGTGCCGGTGATCGCGGCGAAGCCGCCGGCCGTGCGCGCCACGATGACCACGTCATCGCCGACATGCCCCGCCAGCACGCCGTCGGCGGGTACGGACGCGGCCGGCACGCCCTGGCTGAAGTCAGGGCCGGACGGCTTCTCGGCGGCATCGGACATGGCGGGCTCCTTGGGGCGCGGGGACGCTCGAAGCGGCTGGTGTCTTTAAAAAGACGGCGCCGCCGAGTCTGGACGTTCCGGGGCGCCGGGGATTGAAGGAATCCTGTGTGGAGGATGCCGGGGTTCGCGTGTGGGAATCGTTAGGGACCGGGCCGGGCGGCCATCGCGCGCAAGCGCGCTCCCACAAGGGCTGCACGCCTGTCAGAGGACCACGCAGGTGTTGCGGCCGGCGCGTTTGGCGGCGTAGAGGGCGCGGTCCGCGCGGTCGAAGGCGGTGGCGGCGGTTTCGTTCGGGGCGAACCGGGTCAGGCCGCCGGACATCGTGACCTTCACCGGCTTCTGGCTGGCGTGGAAGGCCAGCGCCTCGACCGTGGCGCAGAGCTCGCGCGCGATCGCGTGCGCGTCGTCGGCGGTATAGCCGGCGAACACCACGGCGAACTCCTCGCCGCCGTAGCGGGCGACAAACGCGCGGCCGTCCAATGTTTTGGAAAGCGCGTTGCCGACGATGCGCAGCACGGCATCGCCCGCCGCGTGGCCGAAGCTGTCGTTGATCGTCTTGAAGTGGTCGATGTCGAAGGCGCCGATGCAGGCGACGGCCCTGCCCTCGCGCAGCTCGGCTTCCAGTTCGGCCATGCGCCGTTCGTAGGCGAGGCGATTGGGCAGGCCGGTCAGTGGATCGGTGAGCGCCAGTTCGTGTTCGCGGCGCAGTGAATCCTGCAGCGACGTCGCCTGGGTCTCCAGTTCCTCGACCCGATCGCGCATGCGCTCGGCGCGCTCGCGATATGACGTCATGCGCGCATCCTCGCGCTCGCGGTAATCGCGGAAGTGCTGGTCGATCACCGCAAGCCGCGCCGTGACCTGCTCACGCAGGGCCGTGACGTCGCTGGCTTCAAGGGTTTGCTCGGCGAGCTGGCGCATCTCTTCGCTGACCTGTTCGCCGAGAACCCGCCCCGGATCGCTCCCGGCGGTGGCGTCCTCGAGTTCGGCGACCAGGTAGCGGGTCATGTCACCCAGGCGGCCGCTGACTTCGGCCAGCAGGTTTTGCAGCTTGGCGACGTCGGCGCGGAGTGCGGCGATCGCCTCGGCGTCTTCGGGTGCATGCACCACCGCCGCTGGGATCGGATCCGTGCTGTCTGCGGCCGCCGGCACGTCATGCACCGCCTCGACGATGCGCGGCTCCAGCGCCGCGACGGCCTCGGCCAGGCCATCCAGCAGCGGTTCCAGCGCCTCGGGCGCACACGACTGGCGCAGCCCTTCACCCAGCTGGTCGAGCAGGCGGTCGGCGGCATCGCTCTGGCCGCGGGCCAGCGCGGAGAGGCGCAGGACCAGCCGGCGCAGGCTCTCCTCGATGGCGCGGAAGTCGCGCTCGTCGCGCTCCATCCGCTCCAGGGCGAGGTTGTATTTGCGCTCCCAGATGTCCAGCTCCACGCGATGCCCCAGGTTGAACGGTGTGGCGCGGGCAGACTCCCGCAGGGCCACGATAGACGGTGTGCGGTCAGTACAACAACCGCGCCAGCAACTGCACCTGGTTACCCCGCTCGCGCGGCCCCAGGCCAAAATCGGTGCGCTCCGCGCGGGTGGCGTCCACGTGCAGCCATTCGGCACTCAGCCTTAGCCAGTCGAGCGGGCGCCAGTTCAGCGCGGCGGTGAGCGCATGGCCGCGCTCGCCGTCGGGCCAGGTGCGGAAGGTTTCATAGCGCAGCGTCGGCCGCCAGGCGCCACGGTTCCATCCGGCCAGCAGGAAACCGGCCTGGTAACGCATGCGGAAGCAGCCGCCCGGCGGACAGATGGTCGTGTCGCCGTCCATGCCCTGGGCGATCCAGGTCACGGGGCCGGTCTCGGCCTGCGCGCCCAGCGACCAGAAGCGCGTACGCCAGGCATAGATGCGCTCATCGCCATCGTAGAGGCGGTACGCGGAGGGATCGGCACGGTTGTCGTAGCGCAGCGCGCGCAGTTCCACGCCCTGCGCCGATTTCCAGCCCGCATCGGCGTACCAGCCGGTACGGCCCCCGATCGACTGGAACGGAGCGTAGCTTTCCCTGTGGCCTTCCTCGGCTGGCTCGGGCAGCTCGCCGCCCACGCCGACGGTCACGTCGCTCAGCGACCAGCCACGCTTCGCGAGCACGCGCCCGGCGACATCGTTGTGGCGGAAAAGCCCGCCGCCGAAGGTTGCCGTGCCGCTGTCACCGCGCCATTCCTCGCGGATATCGGCGCCGATGCCGCGGATCTCCTCGCCCACCCAGCTGTTCAATGCGGAAGGCGTGATCGTCCAGGGGCTCGTCCAGCCGATGCCATCGTTTTCCAGGGAAATGGGCAGGAAGTAGATACCGCCCTTCAACGCGAGACGCCACGCGCTCAGCGAGAGCGGGCGATAGCGGAGGTACGCCTCGGGCACCTGCCAGTCGTTCCGGTCGGTGCGCTGGACCTGTACATCCGCAAGCGCGAACAGGGCGGGCGTGAGTTGCGCCGTGGCGACCACGCCCGCCGCACCGAAGCGCAGGCCATGGGCATCGTCACCGTAGCGCGTGCGGCCCGTGCCGCCGTTGATGAAGCTCGTATCGTCGGGGGCATCGACCAGCCGCGCATCGGCGAACGCATGCAGCTTCACCTCCTGCGCGGCGGCGAAGGATGGGGCGAGGCTGGCGATGGCGAACGTGAACAGCAGGCGCCGCGTCACGCCCCACCCGGACCCCGCGCACCGAGGCGCGCCACGAAGGAAGCGAAATCCATCGGGCGGCCGACGTGGTATCCCTGCACATGGTCGCATCCCGCCGAAGCGAGGAAGGCCATGCTGTCCGCGTCCTCGACCCCTTCCGCGGTCACCTGGTAACCCAGGCGATGGCCGAGCTCCACCAGCGAACGCACGATGGTCCGGTCGGTGGGGTCGGTGGCGAGGTGCTGGACGAACATCTTGTCGATCTTCAGTTCACGGACGGGAAGGCGGCGCAGGTAGGCGAACGAGGTCTGGCCCACGCCAAAGTCATCGATCGCCATCTCAATACCCATATCGGCGAGCCGGCGGAGGACTTGAAGGGCCGCTTCGGGTTCGCCGATCACCGCGCTCTCGGTCACTTCCAGGGCGATCGCCGCGGGCGGGACAGCGTGCGCGTGGAGCAGCTCGGCCACCCGGTCCGGCAAGGCAGGATCCCCGATATCGCGGGCGCTCAGGTTCAGCGAGACCTTGATGGCATGCCCCGCGTGGATCAGCTCCGCCGCACGGGCGATGCCATGGGCGAGCACCCAGCGGGTCAGCCGGCCGATGTTGCCGGTCTCTTCCGCGACGGTGATGAACAGCTCGGGCGGCACCATCCCACGGCCGGGGCGGTGCCAGCGGATCAGGGCCTCGGCAGCGTCCACCGTGTCATCGGCCAGGCGCAGCTTCGGCTGGAACCACAGTTCCAGGGCATCGGCATCGATCGCCGCGCGCAGTTCGCTCATCAGCGACAGGCGCTCGGGGCGGTGCGGGTCGGATTGCGGGTCGTACACATCCACCCCACGGGTGGAACGCAGCGCGGCGAACTCGGCCACCTCGGCACGCCGCAGCAGCGGCGCGGCGCGTTCCCCGTGCGCGGGTGCGAGCGCGATGCCGACCGCTGGCCCCATGTCCATGCTGACATCCGCTTCCTGGTACGGCTGGCCCAGCGCGTCGACCATGCGGAACGCGGCGGCGATCGCTTCGGCGCGATCCGCACCCCGCAACCACACCGCGAACTGGGTATCGGTGGCGCGGCCGACGAAGTGCTGGCCGGCCACGTGGCACAGGCGCTCGCCCGCATCACGCATCAACCGGTCCGCCAGCGCGTGGCCGACGGTCTTCACGATATCCGGCAGGCGGGTCACGCCGACGATCAGCAAGGCGCCCGCCTGGCCGGGCGCGGCCGCGAGATCGCCGTCAATCGCGTCTTCCGCCGCGGCGCGGTTGGGCAGGCCGGTCACTTCGTCGTGCAGCGCCTGGTGGCGGATGCGCAGCTCGCGTTCGCGGACCGCATCGCCCATCGTGCGGAAGGCCGTCGCGAGCTCGCCGATCTCGTCGCGCCGACGCACTTCAGGGGCATCGTGGTAGTCGCCACCCGCGATGCGGCGCGCGGACGCAGCGAGCGCTTCCACCGGACGCGATACGCCACGCGCCACCAGCCAGGCCACGAGCAACCCGGCGCCGAGCGCCAGCAGGAACAGCGCCAGCCACGCATTCCACACCGGCTGGAACGGGTGCAGCGCGTCGTCGAGCGAGTAACCCAGCACCGCGTACACGGCGCTGCCGCCGCGTGGCTGGGTCAGCGGTTGCGCGAGCACGAGGAACTCGCGCCCGGCGATGCTCGCAAGACTTGGCTGCGACGGCAGGTGCGTGCCCGGGCCCTGGTACTGCGCGGTCAGTTCGGAATGCGAGGTGCCGCGCGCGATCACCGCGTAGCCGTCGTGCACCGGCGTGGCGAGTTCCACGTCGCGCGGCAACGCCGAGAGCTGCTGCATGTGTGCGATGAGCGCGTCGTCCACGGGAATGCTCGCGACCACCAGGCCGACCGGCTGCGGCGCATAGATCGGCACCACCACGATCCATGACGCCTTGCCATCCGCGACGGCGATCGCCGCGGTGCGTTCGTCATACGCACGTGCGAGCAGGTCGGGCCATGCGAACGGCTTGCCCTCGTCGGTGCCCGCCGTATCGACCTGCACGCTGCCATCAAGGTGGAGCAGCTGCATGCGTGCGGCGCCCACGCGGCGGCCATGGTTGCGCAACACCGAGAGGATCGTGTCGCGGTCGCTCGCCGCGATCGCCGAGCGCAGGCCGTAATCGAGCGACATGATCTGCACGCCGCTGGCGACGCTGGCCGAGAGGTCGTTCATCTGCGCCACGAACGCACGGGCATTCGCGGACAGCTGGCGGCCGCCTTCCTGCACGAGTTCGCCGCGCGCGACGGTGTAGCCGAGCACGGCCGTGACGCCCTGCACGAAGATGAGGGTGACGACGAAGAACAGTGCCAGCCGCGTGCGGAAACCGGGTACCCGCATGGGCGGATCAGTAACCGATGTGTTCGCGATCCATCGGCCCGCGCGGGTTCGGCAGGAGCGCGAGCACGAAGCGCACGGTCGCACCGGTACCCTCGGCCACCGTCACGCCCTGGATCGGCAACGTGACGCCCGGGCGCAGCTGCGGATGCCACGCGTGCGCCTTGTATTGCCCGGATGCTACGCCATCGATGCTGGCCCTGCCCTTCGCGTCGGTCACCGCCATCTCCTGGTCCTTCGTGACGTAGAGGTACGTGAGCATGTAGTCGTGGATGTTGCAGCCGACCGCCGCGTTGCCGGCGTTCTTCATCACCAGCGGGGTCGAGCTTTCCCCCGGCGCGAGCATGTATTCGAACTTCTCGAGCGCCGAAAACGAGTAGACGTGGTGGCGCGTGATGTCGCTGTTACGGAACACGACGCTATCGCCCACGCGGAGCGCAGTGACGTAGGGGATGAAGGTCTCGTCCTTCTGGTCGACGTAGCGCGTCTCCGCCGCGGGCGTGCGCGTGGGCGTACCCGGGTTCGGCGCGAGCGTGACGACCGCATCGGGGATCGGCTTGCCGGCGGGATCGACGACCTCGATGGCGACGCGGCCCGCAAGCGCGGGGGCGGACGTGAGCATGGATAGCGTCGCGACGGCGAGCAGGCAGCGCATAAGGATCCCCCTGGTGACGGGGCCCTAGCCTAGCCCAGTTGGCGGTTCAACCTCTAACGGGGCGCAGCATGCGGCAGATGCCCGCGATGGGACGTGAAGGGCCGCACGGATCGCTGTGCCACGGATCCGGCCGGTGTCGTACCGCCACGCTGTCGAACGATGGCTGGCCAAGGCCGCCGGCGCTGCCGCAGGCCATGGCCAGCGCCATGCCCGCGAAAAGGATGCTGATCGTGCGCCTGGCTGCCATGTGGGCGGTCCCCCCGCTGTCGTCGCCACCGACGTTAGGCCGGCCGGCGTGAAGGAACAATAGTCCGAATGGGAGGGATGGCCTCGACATTCGCCCGGTCCCCGACGACCCGCACGTGCACGTCCGCCAGCGCGGCCACGGCATCCCGGTGCGAGACCACCACGATCACGCTATCCGGCAGGCTGGCCCGCACGCCACGCAGCACCGCCAGCTCGGCCGTCGCATCAAGCGCGCTGGTGGCTTCGTCCAGCACCGCAAGCACCGGCCGGCGCAGGATCACCTGGGCCAGCATCAGCCGTTGCAGCTCGCCGCCCGAGAGGCGGCTGGACTCACCGTGCACGGCGAGGTCGAGGCCTTCCGGTGCCGCCTCGATGCGCGGCGCGAGGCCCACGCTGCGCAACACCTCGCGCAGGGTCTCGTCGGAGGCCTCGGGGCCCGCCCAGGCGAGCACCTCGCGCACGCGACGCTGCCAGGGGCGCACGCCCTGGCTGACATAGGCGCCGCGCGCCACGCAGGTACGCCAGGCATCGTAGGTGAGCGGCACGCCATCACGGCTGGCCATGAACAGGTCCGGCCGCGCCATGCCAGCCAATGCGTCGACGAGGCTGCTCTTGCCGATCCCGGAGTCCCCGCTGACCAGCACCAACTCGCCCGGCCGCAGCACCAGCCCTTCAAGGAGAATGCCTTCACGCGGCGGCTTCACGCGCATGCGCTCGATCACGACGTCACCCAACCCGTCGTGCGCAGCGGGCGGCGGCGCGCTGTTTTCCATCGCCATGTAGCGCTGCCACAGCGCCAGCGCAGGCTCGGCGGAACGCAGCTGCTGGAAGCCCTGCCGGGTGGAAATCAAATACGGCAGCAGGCGACCCAGCAGCAGGCCGACGGCCACGAGGGCGGCGCCATCGATACCGTGCGAGCGATCCGCCAGCAGGAACACCACGGGGATGCCGATGGCGGCACCGAGTTCGAGCACCAGCCGGCTCGACGCCACCAGTTCGAGCTGGCGCCGGTAGCCATGGCCGAGGCGACCGGAGACATCGCCGTAACTCGCCCGCTCCGCCGCTTCCCTTCCGAACGAGCGGACATGGCGAAGGCGCCGCGGGAAGTCCTCGCTATGCCAGAAGAGATCGGTCATGTCGGCGACGTAGCGCCGGCTGACCTCGCCATGCTCTCGTCCGGTCACGCGCGACGTCAGCAGGATCGCCACCAGCAACAGCGGGATCGTGAACATCAGCACGGGCGAGATCCACAGCGCGAACGCGATACTCACCAGCGAGGTGAGCACGGCCACGGCGAGCTGCTGCATCGCGCCCAGGCCCTGCACCAGCAGTTCGCTGTTGAAGGTGAGGACGTTGGCGATCTCGGCGGAACTCGCACCGGCGAGTTCCGGCAGGCTCGCGCCCAACAGGTGCGCGTGCACGTCGCCGCGCAAACGCATGGCAAGCCGCGCCACCTGCGCGGCGCCCAGCCGCGCGGATTGCCAGCGCAGCAGTGCGAAGAGGATGCCGCTCGCGGCGAACGCGGCGGCGTTGATGGTGAGGTCCGGACTCGCGAACGGTACCGCGTGGCCCGGCTGCACGAGCGGCACCAGCAGTACGGCGGAAAGGCTTCCGCTGACCGCAGCACCCACGGACAGCGCGGCATACACCAGCAGCGAGATGCGTTCAGCGCGTGGCAGCAGCGCCAGCAGCCCTCGCCATGCCGATGGCCCGCGCATGTTCAGCCCACCGCTTCCTGCACGTCCAGCCAGGGCATCAGTGCCTGCAAGGTCGCGCGCGGATCCGGCCCGCGTCGCAGCACCCACGCGCCGCGGAGCAACGCGGTGTCGATGAAGCGCCGCCAGCCTGGCTGGCGGGCCGCGTAGGGCTGGTCTTCGGTGAGCCGCACGATCGCGTCATCGCGTGCCATGGGTTCGAGCAACGGCCCGTCCGTGCGCTGTGGCGACAGCAGCACGGTCGCGACGATGTCCAGCGGCTCCGCTGCCGGGCGCATCCCGCCGCCACGCAGGTCGATCTCGAACTTCTCGACACCACTGCGCCGGCGGATCCGCGGTGACGCCATGATCTGCCGGCGCGCGGGACCGTCCAGCCATGCAAGGCTGGCGTCCGTCACGTGGAGGAAGTTCGGCACGCCCGTCGCGCGCAGCCGCTTCGGTTCGACGAATACGCCATCCTCCGCGAGCACGTCATACCCGTCGAGCGCAGCCTGCAGGGTCAACGTGGATTTTCCGGCGCCGGATGGTCCGAGCAGCAGCACGCCGCGGCCCTCGCCACCAACGCACGCCGCGTGCAGCGAGACCAGGTCCTGGCCGCGCGCCGCCAGCAGGTACACCGCGAACTCGATCAGCTCGTAGCGTACGTGGTAGGCGAAGGCGAGGCGGTCTTCGGATACGGTCACCACCGCTCGCCGCTGGGCGGGCGAGACGATGACGTGGTTCGACGCATCGACGATGCCCATCACCATCCCGCCGCCCGAGGAGGTCTGCACTGGCGGCGGCTCCGAGGGACCACCGGCGCGGGCCGGCACCAGTCTCAGCTCGATGTGGAACACCGGCGGTACCGGCGCCAGGCGGTGGGCGGGCAGCCCTTCGTAGGCGGTGCCGGCGATCGCGAGCAGCGCCTCGCTGTTGCTTGCGAAGACGAACGAGGCGCCAAGCACGGGCCAGCTGCGGGCATGGGCCAGCCGCATGCGCTCCCCGAAAGGGTCGGCGAACTCGGGGGCATCGAAAGGATCGGTGTGGGCCATCGTCGCGTTCGCCGGGATAACCGCCGTAGGTGCCGGGCCCCGGCGGGAAGGTTGTGCCACCCGGCCCGGCAACCTGCCCGGGGGACCGGGGCACTCACGCCTATCCCGCATGACGCGAAAGGCGTTCACCCCATGCTGAACATCCTGGTAGGCCACTCCTACTTCCTGCGCTATGACCGCAAGCAGTGGGAGCGTGGCAAACCCTACCCGCCGCTCGCGACCCTGCAGATCGCCGCCCTGCTGCGGCGCATGGATCACGCGGTGGGTCTGTTCGACGCGATGCTCGCCGAAGGTGTCGAGGATTTCGCGCCGATCGCGCAGGCACAGCGCCCGCAGCTCGTCGTGTTCTACGAGGACAACTTCAACTTCCTCACCAAGATGTGCCTGGGCAACATGCGCGATGCGGCGTGCCGCATGATCGGCGAAGCGAAAGCCGATGGCGCGCGCGTGCTCGTCGCCGGCTCCGATGCGTCGGATCATCCCGAGGCGTTCCTCGCCGCCGGCGCCGACGCCGTGCTGACCGGTGAAGGCATCGGCGCACTGATCGAGCTGGTGAACCGGCTCGAGCGCGATCCGATCATCGATCCGGAGGCGTGGACCGAAGGCGTGGCCGGCATCGCCACGCGCTCGCCCGCCGGCACGCGGGTCACGCGCCTTGGCGTCGTCCCGCCCGATCCGCGCATCAGCGGCCTGCCCGCGTGGGACCTGGTCGACATGCCGCGCTATCGCGCGCTGTGGATGGAGCGGCACGGCTATTTCAGCCTGAACATGGCCGCCTCGCGCGGCTGCCCATTCCGCTGCAACTGGTGCGCGAAGCCGATCTGGGGCAACCACTACAACCAGCGCCCGCCGCAGGACGTCGCCGCCGAGATGACCTACCTGAAGCAGACGTACGCGCCGGACCATATCTGGATGGCCGACGACATCTTCGGCTTCCACATCGACTGGGTCAGCGCGTTCGCCGCCGAAGTGCAGGCATCCGATGGCTCGGTACCTTTCATGATCCAAACGCGCGCGGATCTCTCCAGCGAACGCATGGCCACCGCGCTCGCCACGGCCGGTTGCGTCGAAGCGTGGATCGGTGCGGAAAGCGGCAGCCAGCGCGTGCTCGATCGCATGACCAAGGGCACGAAGGTGCCGGACCTCATCGCCGCGCGGCAGCGGCTGGGTGCGCATGGCATTCGCGTCGGCTTCTTCATCCAGCTCGGGTACCTGGGCGAGGAACTTGATGACCTGCTCGCTACGCGCACGCTGGTGCAGGCGGCCAGCCCCGACGATATCGGCGTGAGCGTGTCGTATCCCCTGCCCGGCACGAAGTTCTTTGAAGAAGTCCGCGCGCAGCTCGGCCGGAAGACCCATTGGGACGATAGCGGCGACCTGGCGATGATGTTCCAGGGGGCGTACGACACGACTTTCTACCGTGAAGTGCGCGACCTGCTGCACCGGGAGGTTACCGACCCGGGCCAGGTCCTCGATGAGGACTGGGCCGAACTGCTCGCGCGCGAGCATCTGCACCGCAACGCCGAACCCACGCCTGCCGCGTGGGCGCGCCGCGCCACCGGGGCATGAGCATGCTGCCGCCCCTGCCGGTACTGAAGCGCGGCCTGGCCCTCACCACCGAGGCGCTGGCCAACGAACTCGCGCTGGGTCGTTCCGGTACCGCGCAGCCCGCGTGGAGTGAGCTGGAATGGCGTCTCGCCGGTGCCGCCGCGGTCGCACACGGCGTATCGCCGTTGCTTGCCGGATTCTCCACCTGGGCACCGGAAGGCTGGCAGGATTTCCTCGCCACGCAGCGCGAGCACGTGGAAGTCCGCCAGCAGCGCATCGCCGCGTTGCTAACGCGCATCGACGCCGGCGCGCGACGCATGGCTTTGCCGCTGGTCGCGCTGAAGGGCTCGGCACTTCACGGGCTCGGTATCTACGTGGCCGGCGAACGGCCAATGGCCGATATCGACCTGCTGGTACGGCCGCGCGATGCGCACGTCGTGAAGTCGCTGCTCGAAGAACTGGGCTACGACGAGTCGTTCCGCCAGTGGAAGCACAGCGTGTTCAAGCCGCGCGATGGTCTTGCCGTGCGTGGCCTGGGTGAACATCGCGATACGCCGGTGAACATCGAAGTACACACGCGCATCCAGGAACGCCTGCCGGTGCGCACCGTCGATATCACCGAACGCATCTGGCCCGCGGAAGCGCAGCCCGGCATCAACCCGTATCCCTCGCGTGGCGCGCTCATGGCCCACCTGCTGCTGCATGCCGCCGGCAACGTACGCGGCCGCAGCCTGCGCCTGCTCCACCTGCACGACATCGCCCAGCTCGCCACGCGCATGCCGCGCGATGAATGGGCCACGCTGTGGGAAGGCGATGAAGCCCCCTGGTGGGCATGGCCACCGCTGCGCCTCGCCGCCCGCTACTTCCCGGGCACCGTGCCGCGTGGCGTGCTCGACCAGCTCCGCCGCGACTGCCCCCGCCTGCTCCGCACCGCGGCGCAACGCCAGACCCTGACCAGCGTCTCCTGCTCACGGCTATGGCTGAACCTCTTGCCCGGCGCGGAGTGGTCACGCACGCCCGCCGACCTCACCCGCCTGCTCATCAACCGCGTACGGCCCACGCAGGAAAGCCGCGAGGAACGCGCCGACATGCTGCGTACCCAGGTATGGCTGCAAGGGCAGACATGGGTACGCCGCAACCACCTCACCCGCCTCATCACCGGCCTGACCCGGCCCGTACCGCGCATGGATACGCTCTACGTCGTCCGCGCCGCGCTAGGCGAGCTGGCGTAACTCAAGGTCCACGCAACCTTTGTGGGAGCGCGCTTGCGCGCGATAGCCTTTTGCCCCACCGCGCAGGCCCTGCAGCTCTTCGGCTTCCGGGAATCGCGCGCAAGCGCGCTCCCACAAGGTCGTTGCTACCTGAGGTGTGCGTCGGGTGCGGGCGCCGATCGCGAATAGTGCGGCGCGGTGTACAGGCGGATGAAGGCCGCTGCCGTGGCGTCGGCGTCTTCGGTGAGCGCGCGGTAATGGGCGGCGGTGGCAAGCTTCTGGCGTAACGCTTCGTCGCGGGCTATCCGAGTGATCGCGTCGGCGAGGCCTTGCGCGTCGCCCGGTTCGGCGGTGAGTGCGGCGTGGGGTGCCCATTCGGCGTAGTGGCCGACGGCGGTGCCGACGGAGGGTACGCCGAGGACGGCGGCTTCGAGGAGGACCAGCGGGCCGGCTTCGTGGCGCGAGGACATGACCAGCAGGTCGGCCTCCGCCAGCAGCGGGCGCAGCGCCGCCTGGGTGCGGAAGCCGAGGAAATGCACGCGGGAAGCGATGCCAAATTCGTCGGCGAGTGCCTGGATGCGGCCGTTGAGCGTATCCACGCCGATCATGTTCATCTCGTAGGCGACGCCTTGCGCCGTGAGCAACGCGAGTGCGCGTAGCAGCGTGGCCTGGTCTTTCACCGGATTCAGGCTGGCGACGTGGATGAGCTTCAGCACATCGCTGGTGCGTGGGCGCGGGGCCAGCGCCGGCCAGCGGTCGACATCGACGCCGAGCGGGATGCGCTGCGCCTTGATGCCAAGCGCGCGCAGCGAGTCGAGGATCGGTGTGCTGGCGGCGGACACGCCGGCGGCACCGCGCAGGACGGCGGCTTCGCTAACGCGGCTGCGCAGGCGACGCCGGCCGCCGTAGCCGATGTCGTGCAGCGTGACCAGTTCGCCGCCGGCGATGTGCACGTAGTACGGGATGCGCAGCAGCGTGGCTGCGATGGCGGCGACCTGGCCGCAGGTGCCGGAGAAGAGGGATTGGACGAGGTTGAAGGGGGCGATGCGGTGTTCTTTCAGGATGGCTTGCGTGGTGCGCCAGCGGAGCCAGGCATTTGGGTTTCTTCGCTTTGGACTGGCACCGGGGCGGTGGTCGCCTATGTTGTGGATGTGGGCGCCGCGGAGGGTCCAGCGGGCGGGGTGGGGTTCCTGGTGGAAGGCGAAGACGTGGACGTCGTGGTGGCGGGCGAGGCGTTCGATGAGCGCGAGGAAGGCGGGAATGACGCGTTCTTCGCCACCGCGGTCGACGCCGCCGGGGAGGATGATGCCGATCTTCATGCGCGTAGCCTGCGCGCCGATTCGAGCTGGGCGTAGGCGGACGCCCAGCGCCGGCCGAGTGCCGGGAACGAGAGGCGGGCCTGGAAGTGCTCCCGCACGAGTTCGCGAGGCGGCTGGTGGCGTGTGACGGCAAGTAGCGCGTCGCCACAGCGCGCGCCGTCGCCGGCCGGGTACAGACGCCCCACCGCGCCGTTTCCGGTCAGTTCGCGGAACGACGGGATATCGGTGACCACGGGCACCGCACCGCAGGCCATCGCCTCGAGCAATGCGAAACCGCAGCTCTCCGAGTGGCTGGCACTGATGTAAACGTCGGTGGCGCGCATGAACGTCTCGACCTGTGCGTGTGGCACCTTGCCGATGAGCTCGACCCGGTCGCGAAGGTGCCCGTCCCCCGCAATGCGCGCACGCACCGCATCCAGCAGCGGCGCATTGCCAAACACGCAGTACAGGCGCGCCCCCGGATTCACTGCGGCAAGCCGGGCGAATCCTTCGAGCATGCTCAACGGATCCTTGTTCTCATTCAGATGGCCCACCCAGAGCACCATCGGCGCACCCGCGACACCGAGCGCCACGCGCGCCGCATCACGGCTGCCCGGCGTGAACCGGCAGCTCGATTCGGGTATGGACAGCACGCGCATGGTCGGAGGAAACAGGCCGGCGACCTCGAAGCGATGGGCGAGCGCCGCCGCGGTGAACGACACGGCGTCCACGTGGCGCAGCCAGCGCCGCCATGTACTGCGTCGCCACCAGGACGGTACCCGGTCGGCATGGTCCTGCAGGACGATCGGCAGCGATGGCAGCGCTTGGGCGATCGCGAACGCTTCCTCGGCGCAGGCCAGGCTGTGGATGTGCAACACATCCGGCGGGTGGCCGCGCAGCAGGTCGGCAATGCGCTTGCCCCGCGCGCGCGGGGTCGCGAAGCCGTCGAGGTCGACGAAGTGGTAATCGATGCCGTGCCGCTGGAAGCGCGACTCACTCGATGCGGCCTGCACCACGCTGACCCGTGGCCCACCGGCCGCGACGGCTTCCGGGATATCGGCGAGCGAAGGCCATTGCAGGAACAGCTCGCCGGGCGAGATGCCGGCGGGCGCGGGATGCAGGTTGAGCTGGGTGACGCGCATGGCCGCCCTCGCCCTAGATACCCGAGACCTGCGGCAGGCGCAGCTTCACCAGCCGGTTGGCGAGGTTGAGCTCCCAGGGCTTGTCATAGCGGCGGCGATGGTAGCGCCACGAGGCAAGCGCGCTCAGGCCACGCTTGGCCCACGAAGGCGAGCGCATGTCCTGCACCGTCGGGAAACGGCAGCGCAGCACGGTGACGAAGTCCTGGATATGCCGGCGCAGGTCATCGGTCAGCCACGGCGCATCGGCGTGGCAGGCATAGTCGACCCAGCGCTTCTCGGTCCATTCCTCTGGGGAGGTCGGAAACACCACCGGCTCGCCGTTCAGGTCGAGCAGCGGCATCGAGGCGCGCTTGCCGCGGTCCGTCTCATGCTTGCTGCTCTCGGGGAGCGGCGTGTAGATGTACACGATGATTTCCGACGCCGGGTTGATCCGCTTCAGTTCGCGGATGAACTCGAACGTGTGCTCGGTTTCCTCCTCGGTGTTCTCCGGCGGGGCGACCATGAACGAAAGCTCGGGGATCACCCCGTGGCGGCGGCACAGTTCCGCCACCTCGAGCGTCTGGTCCGGCCGCGTGCCCTTGCGGATCTCCTTGAGCATCGCGCCGCTGGGCGATTCCGCGCCGACATACGCCATCTTCAACCGGCTCTTCCGTACGAGCTTCCAGCTGCTCTCGGAGAGCTTGAGCAGCGCATCGGAGCGCGCGTAACACCACCACGGCAGCTCCATCTTCGCCATCACCTCGAGCAGCGGCACCATGTCTTCTTCGCGGTCGAAGAAGTTGTGGTCGAAGTACTGGATGGAATCCGCGCCGAGCTGGTGCTTCAGGTACGAGAGGTCGCGCTCCAGGCGAGCGGCGGCGGGCAACTGCGTCGTCCCGCCGAACATCGCGTTCACACCGCAGAACGTGCAACGGAAGCGGCAGCCGATCGCGGCCTGGTGCGCCGCCGTGCGCTTTCCGAGGAACGTACGCGCGAGATAGCGGCGCGGGTCGCCCAGCTTGTCATACGGCAACACGATGCCGGGATCGCCCAGGTGGAACTTGCGGTTGGGGTTATGCACGATGTGGCCATCGGCATCCTTCCATGACATGCCCGCGATCCGCGAGACATCGCGATCCGGCCGGGCCAGCGCGGCGATCAGGTCGGGCATGGTCTCCTCGCCCTGCCCGCGCACGGCGTAATCGACATAGGGCGCGGCCAGCGCCGTGTCCGTATACAGCGTCGGGAAGTACCCACCCCAGATGATCGGCAGGTGCGGGTGGTGCTCGCGCACGGCCTTGGAAACCTCGATGGAAGGCGCCGTCTGCGGACCACCCATGACGCTGATTCCGACGGCATCCACCTTGTTCGCCGCGATGGCGCGCAGCGTGGCATCGACCACGTCACGATCGACGTTGCCATCGACGATGGTGCTTTCGCCATGCCGATCGAGCGTGGACGACAGGTTCAGCAAGGCGAGCGGGAACCGCGCGCCCTGGCGTGAGGTGATCGTCGGGTTGACCAGCAGGGTATGGGGCATCGTTGGGTTCGTCAGCGTGCAAGTCGGCGAAGGCGTGTCACCAGCGCCACGGGAACGTCCAGCGCGACCGGATCGAAACGGGCACCGGATGGGATATCGGCGGGGTCGAGCATCGGCTCGGCGACCGCATCGATGGCAAGGCCGGCGTCCACGCAGGCCGCATGCCAGTCGCTGTAGTAGTGAGTGGCGTGGCGGACGGCATAGCGTTGCCCCCCGGCCTTGAAATCGCGGCGCCAGCCGAGCGCGGCACCCACCGGGTGGAAGTCGCTCACGACCAGCGTGGCCCCCGGCCGGGTCACCCGCGCGAATTCCGCCAGCACGGCATCCAGGCGCGGCACATGGCCCACGGCCAGGCCGCACAGCAGGACGTCCGCGCCGGCATCAGGCAACGGCAACGCGGTGAGATCGCCCTGGGCGAGCGCGATCCGCGCACCGGCGGGAGCGTCGTCGAACGAGGCCGCCGCACGCGCGAGCATCGGTCCGGAAAGATCCACGCCGACGAGGGTGGTCGCACCGCGCGCCAGGGCATGGCGCAGGTAACGCCCGCTGCCACACCCGGCATCGACCACGTCCAGGCCCTCCAGCCGTGCGGGCATCAATGCGAGCATCGCCCGCTCTTCCGCGTGCATCACCGGATTGTGCGCATGGGCCGGGTACGAGGATGCCCACAGCGCATACGCGGGTGCGGGATCGAGGACGGGCGTCGCGGCATCCATGCTCAGTGCACCTTGTGCGTGCGTTCGAAGCCGGGCTCGAGCGCCATCAGCGCGGGATCGGCTAGCGGCGCGGCGACGAGTTTCGGCCGGCCATCCAGGGTCACGGCGACCGTGTCGACGCCGGTGGCGGCGAACCAGTCGGCGAAGTCGGGATCGGCGATACAGGGGCGGCCTGCGCGGATCACGGCACGGAGGTCGGCGCGGCGGAGGGTGTCGAGGATATTTGCCGTGGGGTGGGATGCATCGCGCGCAAGCGCGCTCCCACGACAGACCAGGAAGTCCGCGTGGGCGCCGGGGTCGAGGGTGCCGCGATCCTTGAGGCGGAAGATGCGCGCGGCGTCGGAAGTCACCAGGCCCAGCAGGCTGGCAGCGTCGAGTTCGTCGCGTTCGCGGACGCCGCAGAGTTCGTCCAGCAGGTCGCGCGCGCCGGAGAGGCGCGAATCGCTGCCGAGGGTGAGCCGGCCCGCCGCCGCGAGTGGCCGCGGATCCAGCGTGCTACCGAGCAGGTTGCGATTGCTCGCCGGGCACCACACCACCGCGGCGCCGCGCGCGACGACGCGCGCCATGCCTTCGGCACCCAGTCCCACGCCGTGCACCAGGATGCTGTTCGAACCAAGGCAACCCATGGCGTCGAGCGCGTCGAGCTCACCGCGCGCCGTGGCATCGCTGCCTTCCGCGAGGTGGATCATCCACGGCGTATCCGCCGGCGTCGCCAGGTAGCTCTCACGCACCGGAGGGCCGAATGCCGGGCCACCGACGGCGTAGCTCCAGCCGTGCCCGCGCAACAGCGCCACCGGGAAATCGTCCGCATCCAGAGCCTCGTGCCATGGATCGTGATGGACCACGCAGGTCGTTCCGGCCAGCAGGTTTTTCAGCGCACCGTGGCGCATGCGCAAGGCCTTGGGCACGGCCAGCGCGGCCTGCACGTCCGGGTGCGCGAAATGCGCCTGGAACGCCTCGATCCAGGCGTAACTGTTCGGGAAGACGGTACCGCCGGGGAGCGGCGGCACGCCGTTCACCTGCAGGTGTTCGTGCGCATTGATCAGCGCCGGCATGACGATGTGGTCACGCAGGTCTACTTCATACGCACCACGCACCGGCCGCGCGGCGAAGCGGTCACCCACCAGTGCGGGCACGTGCCGCGAGGAGCCGTGCGCCGTCATCGCCATGGCGCCGCGCAGCATCGCACCGGTGGCATGCCGTGCGCTCAACGGCGGTGCATCA
Source organism: Luteibacter sp. NPDC104163 (assembly GCF_055584245.1). NCBI lineage: Bacteria > Pseudomonadati > Pseudomonadota > Gammaproteobacteria > Lysobacterales > Rhodanobacteraceae > Luteibacter > Luteibacter sp. NPDC104163. The sequence goes on along the minus strand of NZ_JBVJMK010000010.1, from coordinate 137,866 downwards.
CGATGAGGAAGTGGTCGCCCATGTCGCGCAACAGCGGCAGACCACCTAGCCGGTCGTCCATGCGGCCGAGGCGCTCGTAGAACGCGGGGCGGCGTTGCACGCGGTCGATCATGTACGGCGGCGGCAGGAACAGGCTCAGCGCGCGGTAACTGCTCAGCGTGAAATGTTCCGAGAACGCGGCGTAGAACTCGCGCGGGAAGTAATACCAGGTCCAGATCGTGTGCTTGTTCATGCCCACGGGCGTGACCCCGCGTGCACCACGCACCATCGCCCGGCGCAGCCGCCCGCGCATGGCGTAATGCCCGACTTCCCAGGGGACGACCCGCCCCATCACGGAGAACACCAGGCTGCCGCCGGGGCGCACGAGCCGCGCGCATTCCGTGGCGACCTGGCGTAGGTCCGGCGCGCAGTTCAGCGGGCCGAAGTTGGAATAGACCCCGTCGAACTCGCCGTCGATCCGGTCGAGCTCCTGGATACCGACATGCACCGCATCGAGCCGCTCGCTGACGCCCGCGGCACGTGCGCGCTCGCGCGCCCGCTCCACCATGCGCGGCGACCAGTCGCTGGCGGTCACCCGGAAGCGGCTGCGCGCGAATTCCACCGCATCGATGCCGGTACCGCAGCCCAGGTCGAGCAGGCGCGACCCGGCGGGGAGTTCCGCGCGCACCGTGGCCCAGAGCGTATGGCGCATGCGCTGGATCAGCTCGTTGTTGCCGCGCGGCCCGTCGTAGTCGGCCGCGACGCTGTCGAAGGCCTCCTGCGTCTCACGCAGGCGAATATCAAGCGGCGTCGGCGCTACCGTGTCGTGCCTCGTACTCATCGCGTTCTCCGCCGTGCCGTTTACCTGCCCAGTGAGTGCCGGCAGCGGGCTCGCGGGTTGAACGGCGCAAGGCATCGGCTGCCACGGCAGCCAATACCCCGAGGAACAGCCCACCGAGCACACCCAGGCCACCCACCAGCGGGATCATCGGCGCGACCGGGTTCTCGGAGACGTGGACGGGCCAGGGCATGGAGGTCTCGAAGGTGTAATTCGCTTCCAGCCGCGTGCGGATCTCCGAACGGGCTTGCTGCAGGTCACGGATGCCCGCATCCGTCCCAGCCAGGGAGAAGCTGGCGAGCGCGCCCTCGCCGCGGCTGTTGCCCATCTCGCCACGCAAGCGGGTGCGGTCGGCGATCGCGGCATCGAGTTCGCCGTCAATTTCCATGAGGCGCTTCTGGGCCGTCGCGAGCGGCACCGAGCCGATCGTCTTGTGGATCGCCTGCAGGTGCTGCACCGTCGCCAGCGCGAGCTGGCGCGCGTCTTCCGGCGAGTAGGCGCGAATCGTCACGTGCAGAAGATTGGCGTACGGCTGGGGGTCCAGCTTCATGCTCGCCCGGTACACGCGGGCCTCCGGCGACTTGAGCGGGATGCCGACACCGCTGAGCACTTCATTCTTGAAATCGTCGGTCTTCAGCCGTTCCATCACGCGCAGGAGCGATTCCACCTTCGGGTCCTGCCCCGTGGGTGCCGCACCGATCTGGCCGATCTGGATCCACGCATCCACCTCCCACTGCCGTTTGGCCAGCGAGAGGTAGCCACCGACCAGCGCGAGCACGGCGGCGAACACGCCAATGAACCACCAGCGCTGGCGGGCCAGCAGGCGCCACATATCGATGAGGTAGATCTCGTCCTGTTGCATGGCGTTGCCGTCGTCAGTGAGGGAAAGGGTGGAGCAGGCGGCGGCTCGGGAGGCACGCCGATACGAGTTGCAGCAGCAGGCACAGCCCGATGAAGCCAAAGTTCATCCAGATGAACGCCTGCGGCGCGAACGGCGCCATCAGGCAGACGTAGGCCATGCGCAGGAAGATCAGCAGCGCGAACAGCGACGAGGACGCCGCGATCCGCCGCACGCTCCAGCGCATCAGCAGGTACAGCGTCACCAGCGCGGCAAACGCGCCGAGCGGTCCCCATGCGAGCAGGAACGGCAGGAACTCGGTGCCGACGTTGACGTTCGAGGCATCCAGCGGGATGTCGGTGCCCGCGGTCGCGATCGAGCCTTGTAGCGGCACCAGCTGGTTCATCAGGAAGCCGGTGTTGTGGTAGCCCTTCGCGAGCAGCGAAGCGAAGTTGTAGGGACCGGCGCTCACGTAAAGCAGCAGCCACTGGATGCCCGAGGGCATGGCCTTGTAGAAGTCGCCGAACGGCAGCGCCACGCCGGCCACGGATCCCGAGCGCAACATGCCCAGCAATGAGAACGCCGCGGCGCCCACGATCGCCAGCACGGTGATCGCGCGCCAGGGCAACGGCCGCGCCGGGTCGCGGCGGAACACGGTGACCAGGGCGAGCGCGGTCACGCCGGCAAAGATGCGGTTGCGATCGACCACGAGCACGGGAAAGAGCAGTCCTGCGGTGATCAGCGCATAGCGCAATGGCCGGTGATGCGTGCACAGCACGCCGATCACGGGCAACGTCCAGCACAGGTCGGAGATGCGGCGGATGTGCTCATGCCCGCCCTCCATCGTCGCGTACATGGAGGGATCGTGGATGAGCGCGACCGGGAACAACGCGAGGTCCAGCGCGCAGAACAACAGCACGCCGCCGGCGAAGGCCAAACCAAGGAAGCCATCGCGGGTGTGGGCGTAGTCGCGTTCGCGCAGGGCCTGCCACGCGGGCAGGCGGTCATGGCCGATGAAGTCGGCCGCGATGATCAGGGCCGCGCCGAGCATCAGCAGGAGCAGCCCCGGCAGGTAACCATCGGGCAGGTTGAACAGCGCGGACGTCACGACGCAGGCCAGCAGCAGTGGCCAGGCGATATACGTGGATGGCATGCGCAGGAGCGCCCTCATGCTTCCTCCGGGTGCGGATGCGCCGCCGCGGGGCGCAGGGCGGCCCAGCAGCGCAACAGCGCATAACAGCCCAGCCGCAGCGCCAGCGTGCCCGGCTTGCCCTGGAGGAACGCGACCTTCGCGCCGATGTAATGCACCTGCGCCCGCAGCAGCGTCCGGCAAGGCTCGTCAAACAGGCACAACCGGCGGATCGCCACCTGGCGCGACTCCTCGAGGTTCACGATGCGGGTGGCACGGTGCCGCGTCTTGCTGAGGTTCGCGCCGTGCAGGCGGTACGCGCATACCGGCACATCGATAAAGCCGAGCGCATCGTTCGCCGCCAGGCGCAGGAAAAGATCCCAGTCATCGATGCGCAGGCCCTCGGTCCAGCGCGCGACCGTCTCGAGCGCGCTACGCCGCAGGAGTGCCACCGGCCCGCCAACGGCCCAGCGGGTGATGACGGCGCGCCGGATGCCCTGGTCGGTCGCGTAGAGTCGCTTGTCCGCCCCGTGCAGGTCGGCCATGCCGCTGGCGTGCAGGCACTGGCCTTCGCGGTCGACGACGACGGAATCGCCGATGACGGCACCCTTGCGCGGATGGCGCAGCAGGTACTCCACCTGCGCGAGCAGGCCGCCTGGCAGCAGGTAATCATCGCTCGCACCCAGGCGGAAGAACTCACCGTGGGCCCGCGCGGCCAGCTCGTTCAGCGTCGCAGTGATGCCCTTGTTGGCCCGCTGGGTGAACTCGATCGACACCTCGTGGCCGTGTCGGTCGATCCAGGCCTGGATCCGTTCGCTGGTCTTGTCGGTCGAGCCGTCATCGATGATGACGACCTCCTTGGCCGGGTAGGCATCCTCGAGGACGCTATCCAGGCAGCGTTCCACGAAGTCTTCGTGGTTGTAGGCGGGGATGAGGATGGAGACGAGTGGCAGTCCGCTCATGCCGGCAACCTCCCCAGGTAGCGGCGCACCACGACGAGGTTGAAGGCCAGGTAGGCCAGGTAATTCAGCGCGAACGCGAACATGGCGCCGGGCAAGCCGAAACGAGCCGTGCAGACATACACCAACACGAGGTAACTCACGGCGAACACGCATTCGGAGATCACGAACAAACGTGTCATCGCCTTCGCCAGCATGAGATACGAGAGGATGAAGGCCGCGATCTTCACGACGTCGCCGGCCAGTTGCGCCGCGTACAGATCGTTGGCGGGACCGAAATCCGTGCTGAAGAGCAGCCGGGTCACCCAGTCGCGCAATGCGTAGATGACCAGGGCGCTGGCCGCGACCGCCGGAAGCAACACGCGCGCCGCCGCCTGCAGCTCGGCGGCCAGCGCATCGCGCTCGCGGATCGAGGCGAGCTTCGGCAGGTAGTAGATATTGATCGCCGTCGTGAAGAACAGCAGGTACGCATCCGACACGCGCGTCACCGCCTGCCAGTAGCCGACCTGCTCCCAGCCGAACGCACCGGCGAGGTGGTCGCGCACGGCGATGTTCACCAGCGGGGGCAACAGCGCCGACGACAGGCTCATCAGGGAGAAGGCCGCCAGCCGCCGGGTCATCTCGGGATCGAAGCGCATCCTCAGCATGCCGCGCTGGAAGTAAGGGCTTCGCCACCACGCCGGCAGCCCTACGAGCAGCCAGAACAGCTGGCCCAGCACCACCGCGAGCAGTGCGCCGTACAGGGCGAACCAGCGCGCGAGGCACAGCGCCAACGCCACGCTGAGCAGCGAACCCAGCACCTGGACAAGCGCCAGCCGGCGCACATCCATGAAGCCGTTGATCACGGCCAGCACGTAATTGACGAGTGCGATGCCCAGCTGGGCCACGGCGAGCACGCGAACGAGGCTGTCGTACGACGGGTCGCCAAGAAGCCACGCAGCGAGCGGCCGTGCGAACAGCAGCGCGGCGCACGCCATGGTGCACGAAGCGGCCATGGCGTAACCCAGCGCCGACGAGAGCAGGCGCGAAAGCCGTTCGGGATCGTCGCGGTACTCCGCGACGTACTTGACCACGCCCGCGCTGATGCCGCCGCCGGCCAGCACCGCGAGCAGGGACATGAGGCTCATGAACTGACCGAGCCGGCCAACGCCGGCGGGACCAGCCAGCCACGCCACCAGTTTCACCAGCACCAGCGCGGCACCGAGCCGGGCCGCGGTGCCCAGTGCCGACCAGGCGCCGGCCCGTACGATGTTCACGCCGCCTCCGCGCAGGCGCTGCAGGCCGCGATGACATGGGCGACCTGGGCGTCGGTCAGCACCGGGCTGATCGGCAGGCTCAGGACCTCTTCGTGGAGTTGCTCCGTCACCGGCAACGCCATGCCCGCGAGCTCCGCGTAGGCGTGCTGCCGGTGCGGCGGCACCGGGTAGTGCACCTGCGTCTGCACGCCCATCGTCCCAAGGTGCTGTTGAAGCGCGTCGCGCCAGCGGGAACGCACCACGAACAGGTGCCAGGCATGGGCGCTTTCATTCACCGCGGACGGCAGCACGATGCCCGGATGCCGGATGCCCTCGCGGTACGCGCTGGCGATCGCGCGGCGACGTGCCGTATCCGCATCGAGGTAGCGAAGCTTCACCCGCAGCATCGCGGCCTGGATTTCATCGAGCCGCGAGTTAATGCCGCGCATCGGGTGGTCGTACTTCACCTCGGAGCCGTAGTTGCGCAAGGCCGCCACGTAGGTGGCGAGCTGGTCATCGTCGGTCACGACCGCGCCGCCATCACCCAGTGCACCCAGGTTCTTGGCCGGGAAGAAGCTGAATCCCGCCGCGTGGCCAAAGGCACCCGCGCGCGTTCCGCCGAGGCGTGCGCCATGCGCCTGCGCGGCGTCTTCCAGGATCAGCAGCCCGCGCCGGCCGGCGATCTCGGCGATCGCCCCCATGTCGGCCAGCTGGCCGTACAGGTGCACGGGCATGATGACCCGCGTGCGGGGACCGATGGCGGATTCGATCCGCGCGGGATCGATATTGAACGTCACCGGGTCGGGTTCGACCGGCACGGGCCGCAACCCGTTCTCGCTGATCGCGAGGAAGCTGGCGATAAACGTATTCGCAGGCACGATGACTTCATCGCCATCGACCAGTTCGCCCATCTCGCGCCACGCGCGCAACACCAGGGAGAGTGCATCCAGCCCGTTGCCCGTGCCGACCGCGTGGCGCACGCCGCAACACGCTGCGAACTCATCCTCGAAGGCGGCGAGCTCGTCGCCAAGGATGTACCAGCCGGCATCGATGACTCGCGCCACCGCCGCCTTCAGTTCATCGGCATGCCGCGCGTTCACATCGCGAAGGCTGAGGAAAGGCACGTCCATCACAAGACCCACTCGTAGCGGTCGTGCACGACGGCGCGTGCGCCAAAGGATTCCTTCTGGGCGACCAGGCCCGCGTTGAGCACCCGCCCCTCATCCTCCGTGGAGATGCCGAAGCTGAAGCGCTGGCGCGTCGCGTAGACACCGCCGACCAGTTCCGCCAGCAACAGGCTCAGCGCCCCGCAGTCGCGCCCCTCCTCCGAGGCGGCGAGGTACTGCGTGTGCACGGTGTGGCCGAAGTCATAAATGAGAACACCAGCGAGCAGTTCGTCGCCGCGGCGGGCTTCGTGCAGGGTGATGCCGTCGGGAAAGCGTGAGCGCAGCAGCTCAAGCTCCGCGACGCTGTGCACGGGGACGGCGTCGTGGCGTTGCAGGACCTCGGTGAGCAATGCATGGAACGGCGACAGGTCCGTGCCCGTGCCGATCACCACGCCCGCCGCGCGCGCACGCGCGATCGCACGGCGCCGCATCGTGTTCATGCCGGGACGGTCAAGCGGCGCCAGCACCGACGACAGGTCGCGGCGGACGAGCGTCGCGCCGAGCCGGTGCAGCGCGTAGAGATCTTCTTCCGCCGCGGTGGTGTGGAAAACATGCGGTACCGGCTTGTAGACGAAACGAAGCACGCCCGCGCGCCGGTAAGCCTCGCCGATGGACTCGAACGCGGCCAACGTGCCCTCGGCACGCAGGCTCCTCAGCGCGACGAGGCCGCCGTAGGTCAGCCCCGCGTGGCTCATCACCGTGTCGCCGTCGCGGTTCGCGGGAAGCACCGCCACGGGTTCGCCGCGGTCCTCGACCAGCAGCGACGCATCGGTGAAGCGCTCGGCGTGGTAGTCCATGTACGCCCGCCGGTGCAGGAACGTGCCGTTGCGCGATTGCGCCACCACGGCGTCCCAGCGGGCCTCGTCGGCGGGCATGTAGCGCCTAACGGTCAGCATGGCGCGCCTCCGCCAGGCCGAAGCCATCCACGCCCATGTCGTTGCCGTTGTAGAACATGAGCGTGCGGTCGTCCTGCTCCAGAAGCGCCGGATAGCAGATCGTCCGCGAGTCCCAGCCATGCTCGGAGAGGGCGAGGCCGAACAGCTCGTCGTGCCGGTCCCAATGGATGCCGTCGGCACTGATGGCGCAGCCCGGGAAGTAACCGCCCTGCGTATCGCCGCGCGTGAAGTACATGATGTAACCGTCGCCACGGCGGTAAACGCGCGGCCGGCCGATCCGGTATTCGCTGCCGTGCGGCAGCAGGCAGGGCTCGTCACGCGTCGGCGGCTGGCCCGGCGCATCGGTTTCCATGTAGCGGATGTGGTAACGCGGATACGCCTGGTCGCCGATCGTCTCCCAGTCGTCTCCAGCGGCGTACCAAAGGCGCCAGCGTCCACCTTCGTACATAGCGGAATGGATCGCGGCGATCGTGCTGCGGCCCGGCGCGCGGTCGAGGACCGGCGTCTCCTGCGCGCGGGTGAAGCTCTCGCCACCATCGGTCGATAACGCCAGCCCGGTAAATGCGAGGAACTTCGCACGCGCCACGCGCTGGAAGCCCACGTAGAAGAGATGCATGCCGCCTGGCGCATCGACCAGGTCACCAAGGATCATGCCGTTGTCGTCGAAGCAGCCACCCCGGCCGACATCGAGGACCGGGACGTCACTCACACCCAGCACATGGCCCGGGTCGCTGGCGCGCAGGTCCACGTAGCCGATGCGGCCCATGCCTTCGCCATCGCGGAAGCTCGCGTACACGCGGATCGTGTCGTGGTCCTTGCGCCAGGGCGTCGGCGTGAGCGCCGAGTGGCGCATCCAGCCACCCACGCCCTGGCGCAGGGTATCGAACACCAGGCCGCGCTTGGTCCAGGCGGTCATGCGCGCGCCCTCAAAGCGCCACGTCCAGGCTGCGCTTGCCCGGCAGCGCTTTCGCTGGCGAACCTACGTAAACCAGCCCGGGTTCCGTATCGCGTACAACGAGCGCACCCGATCCGATGATGTTGTCGGCGGCAACGCGCACCTTGTCGTTGAACGTGCTGTTCACACCGATGAAGCTGCTCTCGCCGATCTCGCAATAGCCCGACACCACGGCATGCGACGCCATGAACACGTGGTCGCGTATCACGGTGCGGTGGCCGATGTGGTTCCCGCTCCAGAGGATGCAGTTGTCGCCGATGCTGACGAACGGCTGCACCACGTTGTTCTCGAAGATGAAGCAGTTTTCCCCGACGGTCGCATTGCGCCAGACGAACGCGCGCGAACTGATATAACGCGCGAACCGGTAGCCACGCGCTTTCAGGTCGCGATAGAAGCGCGTGCGCAGACGGTTGAGTCCGCTTGCCGGGATGGCGACGAACACCTCGACCTCGTCGGGCGGATAGATCGCCTCGATATCCTCGTAGGCGACTACCGGCGTGCCGTCGATTTCCGCCTGCGCCATCCACGCGCGCTCGACGGCGAACGCCACGATGTCACGGCCGGCATCGTGGGTGAAGTATTCGCGGGCGAGCAGCGCGAACTCGCCCGCACCGACCAGGACTAGCGGCCGGGCCATGCGGCGGCCACTCCCGGAAACGCCGTGGCGTGGGCTTCGCTGAGGAACTGCTCGTAATCCGCGATGTAATCGGTCGGGTCGTACAGCTGGTCGGCCAGCACCATCACGACGCAGTCTTCGCTGAAGTGGTGCAGCTCGCGCCACACCATGGGACCGATCAGCACCCCGCTTGCCGGGTCGTCGAGGATGACCTCGGCAGGCCCGGTGCCGTCGTCCAGCAGGAAGGTGACCGAGCCACGCACCGCGATCGCAAGCTGGGTCAGCGTCCGGTGGGCGTGCTGACCCCGGCGCACCTCGTCACGGGTGGCGAAGATGTAATAGACGCGGCGGATATCGAAGGGCACGTCGCGCATGCCTTCGAGCGCCACGAGCATGCCGCGGCTGTCGCCGTGGATCTGGAAGGGTATGCGAGCTATATCCATGGCGAATCCCGGCGTGCCGCGGTGGTCGTGGATGAGTGCGGGACACATGGCGAAAAGGTTGCAGCCCGGGACGCGCAACCTTTCGGCGTTGCACGGAGCACTCATGGCCATGCGTCGCCCGGCTGTCGGGCGCCCTGGGGAACGCCCTGCATGGCCTGGAATAACCAAGACGATCGTCCGGTGGCATGGCCGCGCCCCTTGCGGGTGCTGCACTGGCTCACCGTGGTGTGCGTCGTCTGCGCCGCCACCCTGATCCTGCTGCGCGATGAAGTCTCCGGCCGCTCCCTGCGCCTGTGGCTGCTCGAAGGGCACCGCCATTTCGGCCTGATCGTGCTCGTGCTTTTCGCGGTGCGCGTCGTGCTGCGCGCCAGGGCGTCACGCCTGCCACCGATTCCCATGCCACGGGTGATGCACCTGGCCGCGGGCGCCACGCATATCGCCCTTTACCTGCTTCTCCTCGCGATGCCGCTGCTCGGCTGGGCCATGTGCAGCGCGGGCGACCAGGACGTGCATTTCTTCGGGCTGACCCTTCCGCGGCTGGTCGCCCCCGACGACGACCTCGCCGATCGCCTCCAGGCGCTGCACATCGACGCGGCGTGGGCGTTGCTCGCGCTGGTCTGCCTGCACATCGGCGCGGCCCTCTTCCATCACTTCGGCCGCCGTGACGGCCTGCTGCACCGGATGTGGCCGCGCAAGGGCGCCTGAGCGCCCGTCACATCCCCTGACTACAAGGAGCTCCACCCCATGCCACCGCTATCGTTCCGACGTCGACCGCGCGCCACCGGCCACGCCGGGTGGTGGGCAGCGCTCGCGCTCGTGCTCTCGCTCGTGAGCCACACGGCGCACGCCATCCCCGCCTATGCGCGGCAGACCGGTTCCTCGTGCGCGGACTGCCACGCAGGCGCCTACGGCCCGGCGCTCACGCCATACGGCATGCGCTTCAAGATGAACGGCTATACCGACACCGATGGCCAGGGCACGAAGATCCCCGTGGCCGCGCAGCTCACCGAGTCCTACGTGAACCCGACGACCGGCCCGAGCGATACAACGCTCTCCCAGGGTGACCTGTACCTCGCCGGCCGCCTCACCGAGAACGTAGGCGGATACGTGAAGGTCGAGGCCGACCATACCGGCCATGACACCTACAACACGCGGCTGAGCAATATCGATATCCGCTATGTCGCGAAGGAACTGAAGATCGGCGGCAAGGACACCCTCATCGGCGTGACCGTGAACAACAGCCCCGGCTTCCAGGACCCGATCGGTGCGCTGCCCAATGCCTCCTTCCTCGCCCCGGGCGGCGTCACCGGCACGCTGCTGAACCCGGGCGCGCCGAACACGCTGACCAACCGCGTCATCGGTGCCAGCGTCTATGCGCTGTATGACAAGAACTGGTACGCCGAAGCCGGCACTTACCGCTCGCTGCAGCGGAACACGCAGGACGACCTCGGCTACAACGTGGGTGGTGACCCCGGCAAGCTCAGCGGCACCGGCTATTTCCGCTTCGCATACATGAAGGACATGCGCAGCCAGTTCTTCTCCGCGGGCGTGGTGGCACTGACCACGAAGCGCGAGCTGCCACGTGGTGCGTCGAAGGACAACATCAACGACTTCGGCTACGACCTCACCTACCAGTACCTCGGCAACCGCGAGCACATCGTGCAGGCGAGCTACGTGAACATCTACGAGCGTCGCAAGTACGGCGAACCGCTGGCGAACCCGCTGGTGCCCGGCACGCTCACCTCCGATCGTGGCTCCGCGCGCGACCAGGTCGGCTCGGTCACCTACACGTTCAAACAGACCTACAGCATCCAGGTATCGCAGCTGAAGAGCACGGGCAGCGGCAACGACGTGCGTTACCCGCCCTTCGGCAACCCGGACAGCACGATCAACCTGTTCACCCTCGCCTGGGCACCGTTCGGCAAGGACGACAGCTGGATCACCAAGGGCAACCTGAAACTCGCCGCCACGTGGTTCCGGGTGACCCGCTTCAACGGGCGCGGATCCAACGTGTTCGGTGCGCCGCCCGGCGTCCGCGGCATCGACGCCTCCGACCTGAACGCCTTCACGCTCTCCGCGAGCATCGCCTTCTGACCACACAGGAACGGTAACGCGTGACTTCCCCACACCTCCCCACCCTGCCCGCGCGGTTCGCCGCCGCGGGCCTCTTCGCGGCCTGGCTGCTGGCTCCCCTGCCGGCCAGCGCAGGTGATGCCAAGGCCGGCCAGGATGTCTTCAAGTCTGAATGCGCCGAATGCCACAGCGTGGCGCAGGGCCGGAACAAGAAGGGCCCCAGCCTGTTTGGCATCGTCGGCCGCAAGTCGGGCAGCCTGCCCGACTACAACTATTCCGACGCGCTGAAGAACATCGGCTGGACCTGGACCCCGGACCAGTTGCACACGTACCTCTCGCAGCCCGCCAAACAGGCGAATCCCGGCACCAAGATGAAATACGATGGCCTCGACAACGCGAAGGACCTTGACGATCTGTTGTCTTACCTGGCCACGCTTCACTAAGGAAGGAACGGCGCGGCGCGGACGCGAAGGCGTGCGATGCGCAAGATGACGCGATGCCGGACCACCTGACCACCTGCGAGCCAGGCAAGGCCCCTGCCCGCCGCGACGCGTTTGTAGCGCGGCGCCGGCTGGCCGTGGCCGTGGCCCTCGCCGCCGCAGGCACCCTGCCGACCCACGCCGGTGACTGGGGGGCGACCGTGGCGATCAGCTCGCAGCTGGTGGATCGCGGCGTGGCGGTCACCCCGCCCGCGCCGATCGTCCAGGGCGCGGTGAACTGGGTATCGCGCGACGGCTGGTCGCTCGGCGTCTCCGCGAGTTACCAGACCCGCGACCCGGGCCGGGTGGCGGAGACGCTCGCCCAGGTCGCCAAATCGTGGTCGTTGTCCGATGACTGGCAGATCCAGGCGGGCCTGCTGGATTACCGCTACCCCGGCGGCGGGAGCGGCGTGCGCACCTATGACCGGACCGAGCTCGGCGCCAGCGTGATCTGGCGCGATGTCCTCACGGCCGGCGTCTCGGCGATCAAGCTCACCCACCGCGGCGGTGGCCTGCGTGGCGCGGCCGACGTGGGCTTGCGCTGGCCGCTGGGCTGGCACGTCTCGGCCACCGGCGGCATCGGCATCGCCCAGTATCTCGCCCCGCTGAGCCGGTACTATCCTGAACGGCCCGACCGCTACAGTTACGGCCATGGCGGGCTGGTCTGGCAGAACGGGGCCTGGCGGGTGGAGCTGATCCACGTGTTCACCAACCGCGAGCGCAACCGCGGGGAACGGCCGGTTTCCCCCTGGACCGCGACGGTGGCACGCACCTTCTGATGCCACGGCAACCATCGGCCCCTTCGAGCGCACTTACGGTCCAGGCACCCCAACGCAAAACGACGCCATGACCCAGGCCGATACCGACGCCAATGACCGACTGCTCCTGCAGCGGATGTCCGCGGGCGACCGAGCCGCGCTGACGGTGATGTACCGCGCCTACCATGGCCGGCTGACCCGTTTCCTGGCCCGGCTGACCCGCCGCTCGGACATCATCGAGGAAGTCATCAACGACTGCTTCTGGATCGTCTGGCAGAAGGCCGCCAGCTTCCAGGGCGAATCGCGCGTCTCCACCTGGATCATGGGCATCGCCTACCGTTGTGGCCTGAAGTCCCTGCGCCAACATGGCAGCGAGCCGGTGGACGAAGACAGCGTTCCCGAGGATCGTATTCCCTCGCACGATCCCGGCGACGACCGCGAACTGCGCGACTGGCTGGGGCGGGGCATGGAGCGCCTCTCCGCCGACCAGCGCGTGGTCGTGGAACTGGTCTACGGCATCGGGCACTCGCTGGACGACGTGGCGGCGATCATGCAATGCCCCGTCGGCACCGTGAAGGCGCGCCTTTTCCATGCGCGCGTGAAGCTGCGCAACGTACTACCGGGCCTGGCCGGCGAAGCGGCCACGTCCAAGGAGAAACTGCCATGACCCGCCCCACCCCAGCCGGCAGGGATTGTGCCCGCGCCTGGGAAGCCATGCCCTGGATCCTCCAGGCCACGGCCAGCCGCGAACAGGAGGCCTGGCTCGATGGCCACCTGGCCAGCTGCGACGATTGCCGCGCCGAGTTCGAGCAGCAGCGCAAGCTCGCCCGCGCCGTGCAATTGCCCTCCGATGTGAAGCTGGATCCCGAGCAGGGCCTGCAGCGCCTGTTCGCCCGCCTCGACGCCGATGATCCGCAGCAGGCGGTGCCTGCCCCGCGCGCGGCCGGCCATGGCTGGTTGCTACGCAGCCTGGCCGCGGCGGTCGTCCTGCAGGCCGTGGGCCTGGGTGCCCTCGGCCTGAAGCTCTGGTCGACGCCGGATGCACGCGCCCCTGCGACCTACCGCACGCTTAGCAATGACGCGCCGGCCGTACCGCGCGGCGCGATCCACGTGGTGCCGGACAAGAGCATGAACATGTTGGCATGGAACGCCCTGCTCCAGGCGCAGCACCTGCGCGTGGTGGGCGGACCGAACGGCGTGGGTGCCTACACCGTGCTCCCCGATGACGCATCGGTCACCGCGAAGGACGCGTCGGACCGCCTGCGTGGCACGCCCGGCATCCGCTTCGCGGAACCGGTCACCGGGACGCCATGAAGAAAGCCCTGCTCCTGTTGTCGTTCGCAGCCGCCATGCTCGGCGGCTGCGCCAGCACGCGCCCGTCGGGCGCCGCGCTGACCACGCCCGCGCCGGAGAGCACGAGCGGCAGCGCGGCCGCGGGCATGGATAGCTCACGGGATATCGTGCTGGCCGTGGCCAACCCGCTGGAACCCGCCGCGACCCATGCCGGCTCCAGCCTGCTGGGTTACGCCCCGGCACCGAACTACGGGGCGGGCCAGCGCGCGCGCTCCCTGCTCGCCGACCTGCGCCGCCAGTACGGCTGGAACGAAGTGGGTGGCTGGCCCATCCGTGCGCTGGGTGTTTACTGCATCGTGCTGCGTCCGCCCGCGGGCATGGACCGCGATGCGCTCATCGCGACACTGACCCGCGACCAGCGGGTCGAGCTGGCCCAGCCGCTGCAGGAATACGCGGTGTATTCGAGCCAGGACGAAGAGCACTACAACGACCCTTACACCGACCTGCAGCGTGGTTTTGTCGAAACCCACGCCGCGGAAGCGCACGTCGTCACGCAGGGTGATGGCGTACAGGTCGCCGTGGTCGACACGGGCGTGGATACCTCGCACCCTGACCTGAAAGGCCACCTGGCCAGCGTGCGCGACGAGGTCTCGGATAACGACAAGGCGTTCGCGAGTGACCGCCACGGTACCGAAGTCGCCGGCATCATCGCCGCTGTCGGCAACAACAGGCAGGGCATGGTCGGCATGGCGCCGAAGGCCCGGGTCAGCGTGTACAAGGCCTGCTGGTACGCGGATCCGAACAGCGGCGCGCGCTGCAATTCGTTCACCCTGGCGAAGGCGCTTGCGGCGGTGAACGATACCGACGCGCGCATCGTCAACCTGAGCCTCGGCGGGCCCGCCGACCCGTTGCTCGGCAAGCTGCTGCAGCAGTTGCTGTCGCAGGGCCGCATCGTCGTCGCCGCGCTGCCACCGGATGGCGTACCGCGTGGTTTCCCCGATAGCTCACCCGGCGTGATCGTCGTCCGCACCACGGCCAACGGCCCCGCGCCGCAGGGCGTGGTGAGCGCGCCCGGCAACGACATCCTCACCACCCAGCCAGGCGGCGGGTACGACTTCACCTCCGGCTCGTCCATGGCCACGGCCCATGTCAGCGGCATCGTGGCCCTGCTGCTCTCGGTGGCCCCCGGCCTCGACGCCAACAGCGTCCGCGACATCCTCCTGCGCACCAGCGCCCCCGCCAACGGCCTCGTCCAGGTCGACGCGGCTGCCGCGGTCGATGCGGTGCCGAAAAAGGCCCTGGCCAAGCGCTAACGCCTCGGCCCTGTGGGAGTGAGCTTGCGAACGATGCTCTCCCGCGCCCCATATCGCTCGCAAGCTCGCTCCCACAGGGTCCAGGCGGTAAAATGGCCGTCTGATGCGTATCGGCTCCTACACCATCGCACCCGCCGTGGTCCTTGCGCCCATGGCCGGCGTCACCGACAAACCGTTCCGGCTCCTGTGCAAGCGCATGGGGGCCGGTCTCGCCGTGTCCGAGATGACGACCGCCGACCCGCGCCTGTGGAACACCCGCAAGTCGTTGCGCCGGATGGACCACGATGGCGAACCCGAGCCGGTGAGTGTGCAGATCGCCGGGTACGATCCCGGCATGCTCGCCGAAGCAGCCCGCTACAACGCGGACAACGGCGCGCAGATCGTCGATATCAACATGGGCTGCCCGGCGAAGAAGGTCTGCAACGTATGGTCCGGCTCCGCGCTGCTGCAGGATGAGCCGCTGGTCGGGCGCATCCTGGATGCAGTGGTGAAAGCCGTGGATATCCCGGTGACGCTGAAGATCCGCACTGGCTGGGATCGCGACCACCGCAACGCACTGACCATCGCGCGGATCGCGCAGGATGCCGGCATCGCCGCGCTGGCCGTGCATGGTCGAACCCGTGCCGACAAGTACGAAGGTGACGCCGAGTACGCGACCATCGCGGCCGTGAAAGCCAGCGTTTCGATTCCCGTGCTCGCCAATGGCGACATCACCACGCCCGACAAGGCGCGCGAAGTACTCGCGGCCACGGGCGCCGATGCGATCATGGTCGGCCGCGGCGCGCAGGGCCGCCCGTGGATCTTCCGCGAAATCGCCCACCACCTCGCCACCGGCGGCTACCTCGCCGAACCGTCGCCGCACGAAGTGCGCGACATCCTCGTCGGCCACCTCGAACACCTCTACGCCTTCTACGGCGAAGTGATGGGCGTGCGCATCGCGCGCAAGCACCTCGGCTGGTACGCGAAGGATCGCCCGGAAAACGCAGCATTCCGGCACGTGGTCAACCGCGCGGAAGACGCCGCGACACAGCTGAAGCTAACGCGCGACTACTTCGACGCACTAGCCACCGGCACCCCCCTAGCCGCCTGACCACCCACCGCTGTTGTGGGAGCGCGCTTGCGCGCGAAGGGTGCTCGCGACAAGACCCATCGCGCGCAAGCGCGCTCCCACAGACATAGCTTCATTCGCCGACCAGGCCAAAACGCGACAGCTGGAAGCGAAGCACCAACCGGGTCCCCCGCGGCGCGCTGAACCTGTAACGCTCGAGCGTCTCCAGCGCGCCACGGCCTGCCCCGGCATTCGGCGTAGACGCGAATACCTCCGGAGACGTGGCGCGCCCATCCGCGTCCACCGTGAACGCAACCACCGCGCAGACCTGTTTCGTCGAACGCCACCAGAGGCCGGCGGGAATCTTGTACGGTGCCGACGCCACGACGGCCTTCTCGGCTGCAGCCACGCGGCTGCGCCATGCAGCCGCATCGCAGGCGTCAGGGATTTCGCTGGCAGCGGATGTGCCCGAGGCCAGTAACCCCAGAGCCACGGTCAGACATTGCATGAAGCGTCTGCAGCTCATTTGCCACCTCGTGCTATGGCGTGCCGCGATAGGGTTGATAGTCCTCGAATTCCCAGGAGCCAACGCGCCCGATCTTCGGAGCGATTTCATCCCAGGTGTCGCCGGTGCAACGTGCAAGGTACCGGTCTATCAGCGCGAAGACCTTCCCGAAGTCGTACGCATTCATAAGAATCAGGTCCCGGCCGAACATAGGTTCCGGCGACCTGCCGCTGCTCATCTCCGAGGCCAGCCACGCAGGGCTGCAAACGCAGAACTGGAAAAGATTGGTGCCATCTTCGTTCGCGGGCCCGATCTCCGCATGGCACCAAAAGCCAAAGAGGCCCTCGTCGTCAGGGACGAATGACTGCATATCGACGTCCGTACTGGAAAGTCGTTTGAGTTCTGCGCGCATGCTCGGCCTCGACCGGTCGTTCCAGAGCGTCCATGGGTCCGCCGCTTACCAGGCTGGGTGCGCGGCGGTACGACGTTAGCACCTATCGCCGCTGACGGCTCGCGGATGCGCCGCTGGCAGGCGCCTAAAGCGCCTCAAGGAACGTAGCCGACGGGACGAAGAACAACGTACCGGTCACCGCCGCGCTGAAATCGAGCAGGCGGTCGTAATTCCCCGGTGGGCTGCCGATGAACATGTTCACCAGCATGCGTTCGATCCGCGACGGGTGGCGGGCGTAGCCGATGAAGTACGTGCCGAATTCACCTTTGCCGACTTCGCCGAAGGGCATGTTGTCGCGAACGATCTTCAGCTCCCTGCCATCCTCTTCAATGGTCGTGAGCACGTTGTGCGCGTATGACGCCTTCGCACCGTCCTCCAGCTCCACGTCGGAGAGCTTGCGCCGGCCGATGATGATCTCCTGCCGTTCGACCGGCAACGCGTTCCAGGCGGCCATGTCGTGGAGGTACTTCTGCACGATCACATAGCTGCCACCGGTGAAGGCCGCGTCCTCGTCGCCGATCGTCGTTGCGCCTTCCGCCTCGGATCCGACGGGGTTCTCCGTGCCATCGACGAAACCGAGCAGGTCACGCTCGTCAAAGTATTTGAATCCATGCACTTCGTCCGCGGTGGTCACGTGCCGGCCGATCCGCTCCATCACCTGCGCTGCGAGTTCGAAGCAGAGGTCCATGTGCGTGGCGCGCACGTGGAACAGCAGGTCACCCGGCGTCGACGGTGCGTGGTGCGCCCCGCGAAGCTCGCGAAACGGATGGAGTCCCGCGGGTTTCGGTGTGCCGAATAAGCGGTCCCATGCCGCGGAGCCGACGCCCACGACGCACGAGAGGCGCCGCTCCGGGTGGCGGAAGCCGATGGCCCGGGCGAGCCCGGCCATGTCGCCACACAACGAGCGGACGGCCTGAACGGCCTCGTCATCCGTGTTCATCACCACGACCAGGAACAACGCCGCCTGGGTAAGCCGCGCGGTAACCGGCTGACTCATCACCGCATTCATCAGGGCTGCCAGCCGGTCATCCAGGCTTCAAACAGGGCGAGCTTGTCATCGCCCCACGGGTTGCCGCCGGGTGGCATGCGCGGTGTCTCGGTGCCCTTCAGGCGAGCCAGCACGTGCCGGGCGTTGGCGTGGTCCGCATAAACGGCATCACCCGCCGGGTTCGCCATGTAATCGAACTCGCGCAGCATCACGCCCATCCCACCCATGCAGCGGGCATCGCCGTCGGTAAACAGGGGGGCTATGTCTTTTTCGAAGGATTGGGTCATGGGGGGTCTTCTGGTCAGGGGTATGGAAAGGGGCAACAGGGGGTCGTGCCGCCCTTGGGCAGCTTTCGGGTCGATGGGGTCCAATCGCGCGCAAGCGCGCTCCCACAATGTCCGGGGAAGCGCGCTTAGGTGGGCCTACAGCACGCCGGTGGGGTAGCCGGAGAACCAGCGGGCGATGTTTTCCGCGTACAGGCGGATGGAGCGCTGGGCCTCGGGCGATCCTTCCAGCGCGTTGCCTGGGGGCTCGCTGACGAAGCTGGGTGCGCCCAGCGCCGGGTCCCAGTTGTAGTCGGCGAAGTGGTGGAAGGTGGATTCGGCCACGGCGGGGCCGTTACCGTCCCGGGGCTCGAACGCGACCGCGATGTTGAAGTCGCGGCCGCTGGCCTTGCTGCGACCGGTGGCGATGATGCGTGCGCTGCTATCGCCCTCGGGCTGGCCTACGGCGCCCTCGTGCGGATGCGAAGGGAGATAGCGAAGCACGCCACCCGGCGCCGAAGGGTCACGCAGTACAGGGTGTGGCGAGCCCGATACCGTGATCTCCTGGAAATCGCCGTTCGCACCCGAGTGGTAGTTCGGCCAACTGATGCTCGTGGTGATGGTGTCATCGCACTGGCAGCGCGACGGGTCGGGATCCGGGTGCTTCGTATGGAAGAAATGCGCGGCACCGATCCCGCCGAGCGTACACACGGAGCTGCCGAGATCCATGTGGTCGCGGGCGACCAGCACGCCCTTGCCCTGCTGGCGAAAACGGCCGATGGCCTCGCAGTCCTCAGGGGCCAGGCCGTTACCGACATCGACGGCGAACAGCCAGAGCTGATCGTAATCGGAGGCGTCCAGCGTGGACATCACGCTGTCCGGAGCGCCGATGGGGTCGCGATCGCGGGCCGTCACCTCGTAGAGGCGCTCACCGTTATCGCCGCGCATGCCTTCCAGTGTGTCGCGCAGCAGGCTGAAACGCCCGATGTGCCAGTCATCCGCATCGAACGGAATCGTGGTCTGCATGAGGATACGTTTCATCACCTGCTCTCCTTACCAGTTCGCTTTCGCATATTCGGAATCACGCAGCCATGCTTCGAAGCCCACCGGACAACGGTGCGCCGCCTCGCACGGTACCAGCGAGCGCTCCTCGAGCACCGCGCCAAAGTATGGCGCGCGTTCGTCGATGACCACCTCGACCGGTGACTCGAGCCCGCTGAGGAACCGCTGCACGATGTCCGACATGCGCTCGAGTTCGGGACCCGCCATCTCCAGCGTCGCGTTGCGCGGCGGATTCACGGCGATCCGCGCCAGCGCCTCCGCCACGTCGGTGGAAGCAACCGGCTGAATGTACGCCGGGGAGAGCCGCAGGGCTTGGTCGGAAACACCACCCGCTTCCACGATCGCAAGCAGGAATTCGTAGAACTGCGTCGCGTGCAGGATGGTATAGGGTATGCCCGAGGCCCGAATCAGGTCCTCGGCAGCAGCCTTGCCGCGGAAATACGGGCTGTGGCGCAGCCGGTCGGTGCCGACGACCGAGATCGATACATGGTGCCCGACGCCCGCCCGAGCCTCGGCATCCAGCAGGTTGCGCGCCGCCAGCGCGAAGAACTCATACGAGGGCTCGCCGTAGGGCGCTTCCGAGTTGCTGGCATCCACGACCACGTCAGCGCCGGCGAGCACCTCGTCCAGGCCGACTCCCGTGACGACGTTCACCCCGGTCGCGCGCGATGCCGCGACGGCTTCGTGGCCGTCCGCCCGAAGCACGTCCACGATTTGCCGACCCACCAGGCCGGTCCCACCGATGACAACGATCTTCATGGGCCACCTCCGCCGGATACCAGGTCCAGGCTGAAAGCGTAGGCCGCCGCACGCACCCGGGCTAGGCCCTGCCGGGTACACATCGCGTTGCACGCGAAGCGACAATTTGCGGGACGCTCAACTGTTGCCCAGGAGAGGCGTCGGATGCAGGCGTTGCGCCGCAACGGGTCGCGCCGCGACCTGCGACGGTGGCTTGTAGAAACCGCTTCTCATTGGTGCGGCCGCCACAACAGCGCCGGGTGCGGCCATTGCCTTCCCTGTGGGAGCGCGCTTGCGCGCGATGGGCCTTGCGGCCAGATCCATCGCGCGCAAGCGCGCTCCCACAAGGGCACAAGGGGCTACGCTTTTTTCAGGGCGGCCGCCAGCTTCGTTCGGTCCAGTTCCTTCTCCCACGCGCAGACCACGATCGCCGCCACGCCATTGCCAACGAGGTTGGTCATGGCGAGGCCCGTACCGAGGAAGCGGTGGATGCCGAGGATAAGCACCATGCCGGCCACCGGCACCACGGGTACGACGCTGAGGGTTGAGGCGAGCATCACGAGCGCGGCGCCGGCGACGCCGGAGGCACCCTTCGAGGTCAGCATGCCGACGATGGCGACGGTGATCTGCTGTTCCAGGGTCAGGTCGACGTTGAGAGCCTGGGCGATGAAGAGGATCGCCATGGTCAGGTAGATGTT
This sequence comes from Luteibacter sp. NPDC104163, assembly GCF_055584245.1. NCBI lineage: Bacteria > Pseudomonadati > Pseudomonadota > Gammaproteobacteria > Lysobacterales > Rhodanobacteraceae > Luteibacter > Luteibacter sp. NPDC104163. Next base: position 117,143 of record NZ_JBVJMK010000010.1, on the reverse strand, counting down.
GGTGCCATCGAGGTTGAACGAGTAGCCCGTCGGCACGACGAGACCGACGGTCTCCTTCGGGCAGCCAGCCTCCTCCATCTTGCGCATCAGCGGCGCCAGCACGACCTCGGACGAGGAGGTGCCAAGGACGATCAGGAGTTCATCCTTGATGTACCCGCAGAAGCGAATGATGCTGAAACCGCACAGCCGGCCGACGATGCCCAGGATCAGCACGACGAAGATGATGCAGACGAGGTAGAAGCTGCCGATCAGCTCCATCAGCGGCACGAGCGCCACCACGCCGTACTTGCCGATCGTGAAGGCGATCGCGCCGAACGCGCCGATCGACGACACCGCGGTGATGTAGTGGACGATCTTGAAGAACACCTGTGCACCGGCTTCGATCACGTCGTAGACCGGCTTGCCGCGCTCGCCGACCGATGCAAGGGCGCAGCCGAAAAGAACGGAGATCAGCAGGATCGACAGCACGTCGCCCTTGGCGAACGCATTGACGAAGGTCGTGGGAATGATGCTGAGCAGGAAGTCGATCGACTCGATGTTGTGGCCCTGCGCCACGAACGATGCGACCTCGTTCGACTTCAGCGTCGACGGGTCGACGTTGAAGCCCGTGCCCGGGTGGAAGATGTGCCCGGCGACGAGGCCGAAGAACAGCGCGATGGTCGAGATGATCTCGAAGTACAGCAGTGCCTTTCCACCGACGCGGCCGACCTTGCGCATGTCGCGCATGCCGGCGATGCCGGTGACGACCGTACAGAAGATGATCGGCCCGATCACCATCCGGATCAGTGCGATGAACGCGTCGCCGAACGGCTTCATCGCCACGGCATAGCGTGGCGAGAGGTAACCGAGGATGACGCCGAGGACCACCGCCACCAGCACCTGCACATAGAGCTGGCGATAGAACGGCTTGCGCGGGCGCGCTGGCGGGAGGGCGGTGGTATCGGGCATGGTCACGCTCGTCAGGTGAAGTCGTAGAGGCGGGCGGGGTTATCCACGAGCAGGCGGTGGCGCAGCGCCTCATCGGGGCAGAAACGGAACATCAGGTCGACGAGGCCGCCGTCGTTCGGCATGTCTTTGGAGATATTGGGATGGGGGAAGTCCGTACCCCAGAGCACGCGATCCGGCGCGGCCTCGATCAGGGCCTGGGCGAACGGGATCGCATCATCGAACGGACGCTTGCCCACCGAGACACGCTCGGCACCGCAGACCTTCACCCACGCGAGCGGATTGTCGCGCATCAGCGCCAGCAGCAGGCGGAACGGTTCCTGTTCAACCCCCTTCGCGGCCTGCACGCGGCCCATGTGATCGATGATGAAGGGCACGCGGATCTTCGCCAGGACGTCCTGGAGTTCCACGATGTCCTGGGCATCCAGGTGCAGCACGACGTGCCAGCCCATCTCGGCCACGCGATCCAGCACGCGCCAGAACACCTGCATGTCCGGGCGGCCGCCGAGGTGCTGCACGAAGTTGAAGCGCACGGCACGCACGCCGCCATCGTTCAGGGCAACCAGGCCCTTCTCGTCGATGCCGTCGTCGACGATGGCGACGCCTTTGTAGCGACCGTTACTGCGGGCGATCGCGTCGAGCATCGCCGTGTTGTCGGTGCCGTGGCAGCTCGCCTGCACGATCACGCCACGGTCGAAGCCGAGGAAATCATGCAGGGCCACGAGGTGCTCGTACGGTGCATCCGGCGGCGTGTAGCTGCGGTCGGGTGCATAGGGGAAGCGATCCGCCGGGCCGAAGACGTGGCAGTGTGCGTCGCACGATAGCGGGGGCATCGCCTGCACCGGTTTCGTCGGGTTCGGGTCCGGCGGCAGGCAGCTCTTGAGCGGGTTATTCATTCGGCAGGTCGTCCACATAGCGCAGGCCGGCTTCCGCCAGGCGCGGGCGCATATCGTAAATATCCAGGCCAAGCTCGCCCGCCGCAAGGCGTTCGCGCTTGGCTTCTTCGTTGAGCACGCGCTTGCGTGAAGCGGCGATGGCGGCCTCCACCGAGGCATGCGGCACCACCACGACGCCGTCATCGTCGGCGACGATCGCATCACCGGCCTTCACCAGTTGCCCGCCGATCACCACCGGCACGTTCACCGAGCCGAGCGTGGCTTTGACCGTGCCGCGTGCATGCACCGCCCGCGCCCACACGGGGAAACCCATGCGGCGCAGCTCCGCGCTGTCACGCACGCCGGCATCGATCACCAGGCCGGCGACGCCGCGCGCCATGAGCGAGGTGGCCAGCAGGTCGCCGAACATGCCGTCGGTGTTCTCGGTGGTGCAGGCCACGACCAGCACATCGCCGGGGCGGCACTGCTCGACGGCCACGTGCAGCATCCAGTTATCGCCCGGCTGGGCCAGCACCGTGACCGCGGAACCCGCGATGGCGCGGTCCTGCTGGATCGGCTGGATGGGCGGCAGGAACAGGCCTGTGCGACCTTGCGCCTCGTGCACGGTGGCGACGCCCATGGAGGCCAGCGTCTCCGCCTGCTCGGGCGTGATCGAGGGCCGGTTGCGGACGACGACGCCCATCATGCCAGCGTGCCCTGGGTGACATGCGGGAACACACGCTGGAAGGCTTCGGCGTACTTGATCTTGAAATCGGAGTTACGCGTCGCCTGCGCGCCACGCTGCAGGCCAACCCGGGTGTAGTACTCCCACAGGTGCTCCTGCGCGCGCATGGTTTCGAACGCGGCCTGCTTCTTCTCCCACACCGACGAGATATCGAGGAACAGCTCCGGCTTCCACTCGCACTGCTCCGGCTGGTGCGGTTCGAACAGGTACACCGGCGGGGCACCGATCACCGGCACCTCCGGGTCGTGTCCGTGGGCCTGCGCAACCACGCGGGCTTCCTGCGCTACGTGCGTGGCAAGCGGATGATCGAAGTTGTACGGATCTTTCAGCGAATGGCTGAGCACGAATGACGGGCGCAGCTCGCGGTAGATCTTCGCCAGATGGAAGACAACATCCAGGTCGGCGCGCATCGGGTAGTCGCCGATATCCAGGAATTCGACGCTGGCGCCGAGGATGCCGGCGGCTTCCTCGGCCTCGGCGCGCCGGTCCGTCTTCACCTTCGCCATGGTCATGCCCGGCTGGCGCCAGAGCTTCGCGGATTCACCGCGCTCGCCGAACGACAGGCAGACGATGTGCACCTTCCAGCCCTGCGCGGCGTGCAGCGCGATCGCGCCGCCCGCGCGCCAGACGAAGTCGGCGGAATGGGCGCTGACGACCAGCGCGGTCTTGTTCTCGGACATGGGGATCTCCGTGGGGAATGTTCAGCCGGCGGGGCCGGACCAGATCGAAGGGGAAACCGGCACCGTGCCGCGCATGAGCAGCCGCGCGGTGCGCAGGAGGGCGGCGCGGACGACACGGCCGTTATCGAGGCCGAGCTCCACGCTGAATTCGCCCGTGGGGTGTTCGATCGACAGCGTGCGCGCATCGCCCTGCCCGGCCTCGGCGAAAGCCGCAGCGACGGTGCCCGGCATGACCGCGGCGGTGGCGACGGTCACCGCGCCAAGGACGCCGATCGAGGTGTGGCAGTCGTGCGGGATGAAGGTGCGCGTGCCCAGCGCGCCGCCATGCCGCGGCTTCGATAGCAGGGTGATCTTTGGCACCGGCTTGCCGGCGACATCGCCGAGGTTCATCAGCGGGCCGGCCTTCAGGCGCAGCGCTTCGATGCGCGCCTTCAGCGCGGTGTTCGCATCGAGGTCCACGGGACTTTCGTCGCCGTTGATGCCGAGATCGGACGCGGCGACCAGCATCACCGGCATGCCGTTATCGATCAGCGTGACCTCCACGCCATCGATCGTGTCGCGCAGGTTGCCTGTCGGCAGCAACGAACCCGCGAGCGAACCTTCGGTATCGAGGAAGCCACAGGTGACCGGCGCAGCGGGACGCGGTACGCCATCGATGTGGGCGTCACCGTCGTACAACGGGCAGCCGCCGGGTGTCTGGATGGTGATCTCGGCGATGACACCCGTGTTGACGGTGCGCACGCGGCGGGTCGTCGTCCCGTCATCTGCGACGATCAGCCCGGCTTCGATCGCGGCGGGCAGCGCGGCGGCCAGCATGTTGCCGCAGTTGGGCGTGGTGTCGACCTTCGCCTCGCCGATGCCTACCTGGCCGAACAGGAAATCGAGATCGGCCGTGCCGTCGATGGGCACCGAGAGGATCCCGGTCTTGCTGGTCAGCGATTTCGCGCCACCCAGGCCATCGATCTGGCGCTCGTCCGGCGAGCCCATCGCGGCGAGGATGACGGCGTCGCGCGTAGCCGTGTCAGCGGGGAGATCGGCGGCACGGAAGAATGGCCCCTTCGAGGTGCCTCCGCGCATGTACCAGCAGGGGATTTCGTGCGACATCGGGTTTGCGTCACGTCGGGCCGGGAACAGCCTCGATGGTCCTCACCCCGGCCACCCCGAACAACGCGAAACACCGCCTTTCTGATATGCACGAATTGCATGTCTTTGCTTACCACATGCAAATGTTGCATTGCACAAGCTACAGCCTGGCGTCGAGCCGGCCTTCCGCGATCAGTTCGTCGACGATCTCGAGCGCCTTCTCCGTGATGGCGCTGGTAGGCCGCTGGGTCGGGGTGGCCACCACCAGGCGCGTGGTGATCTGCGGCATGACGATGGGTACCGCGTGCAGGTGGTGCTCCCCGCGCCGGCTCAGCAAGGCATTGCGCGAGAGCACGCCGTAGCCGACGCCGCGTTCGACCAGGTCGAGCAGCGAACGCACGGAATCGATTTCCAGGCGGATATCCAGCGCGACACCGTAGCGCGCCGCATCCGCCTCGATCAGCTGGCGCACGGAATGCAGGGGCGACGGGATGATCAGCGGATACTGGCCCAACGTGGCCAGCGGTACCGTTTCCGGCAGCGTGCGGCCATCGCGTGTCGTAGCGATGAGGTTGAGCTCTTCGGAATGCACATGGCGGAAACGCATGTTCGCATTCACCGCCGGGTTGTACAGCAGCGCGCAATCCAGGCGGCCCAGCTGTAGCCATTCGAGCAGGCTGGCGCTCAGCGCTTCGACCACGCTGATCTGCGCCTGCGGGTAGCGTTCGCGAAAACGCATGACGAGTTCGACCGTCAGCGCCGAGCCCACGCTTGGCGGCAGCCCGATCGCCAGCTTGCCTGCGTACACGCCGCGGCTCTGGCCCAGCGAAAGCCGTGCCACTTCCACCTGGCGGAGGATGCCGCGGCCGTGCTCCACGAGCTCGCGGCCGGCATCGGTAGGCACCACGCCACGCCCGTTGCGTTCGAGCAGGTGGGTGCCCAGCTCGATCTCCAGCTGGCGCACCTGCCGGCTGAGCAGCGATTGCGAGACGTCGAGCGTCGCCGCGGCGCGCGTGAGGCTGCCGAACTCGACGATGCGGATGAAACTCTGCAGGTGTTTCAGGTCCAAGGTCACGGGACGGGTAGCCTTTGGTGGGCCTAGCTTACTGGCTCCCGGGCCCACCCATGTTCACCATGACGCGCAGGCCGACGACGATGGCGTTGGCCGGCACCTTGCGCACGCCGACGGTGTTGCCGAGGACATCCGGATGGACGATGTACTGCAGGTTCGGCACCAGGCTCACCACCGGGAAGAGCTTGTAGCTGTAGTTGAGCTCGGTCATCAGCTCGTCGCGCTTGAAGTGGCCTTCGCCCTTGTTCTTCGCGACCAGGTCGTCCTCGAAGCCCACGGCCTTGCGGCTGAAGCGGAACCAGGTGGCCTGGAAACCCAGCGAATCCGTGGGACGTGCACGGCTGAGGCCGGTCCACAGCAGGCCGGCGGTGGATTGCAGCGTGTAGTTCTCCGCGTTGTCGAGCGGGCCGGTGGCCGAAGCGAAAACCGCAAGGTTGCGCGTGTTGCTGTTCGGGTCGGGTTTCCACACGACCTTGTCGGCGAGCACGTAGAGACCGTAGCGGCCGCCGTCGTAATTGCGCGCGGTGCCGCCGACGAGGCCGCGATGCTGGCCCTTGCTGTTGAGCTCGGGATCGGTGAACGGCGCGGAGTTGTACCAGCCGCCGATCTTCAGGTGCTTCGGATACGGATCCGTGGCGAAGCTGGTTTCATAACCAATCTCCACCGGGATCATCACGCCGGTCGCGTTGTTCAGGCCCCAGTTGAGGCCGTTGTTGTTGCGGCGTTCCGGGTTGATCTCAAAGGCGCCGATCGACACGTAACGCGCGTCGGGCTGGTATTTCACCCGCGCGCCCCAGTTCACGTACGGAAAGCCACTGAAGCCGCCCGAGGTGTTCGTAAGCTGGTACGGGCAGTCCGGCGCGCTGACGAAGCGGCAGCCGTACGTGGAACGCGCGAACTGCCACGTGGCGTTCATGCGGCCGGCCAGGACGTTGATGTGGCTGTCCTTGAACTGCTGTTCCCAGGTCAGCTGGGCCAGTTCCCACTGGCGTTTCGGGTACCAGTAGCCCTGGATCTTCTGGAGCACGCCGATATCGTCGGCGGCGACGCTGTGGCCGTAATAGCGCGCGAACGTGATGTGCATCTTGCCGCCCTCGATCCCGGCGAGCTTGCCCATGTCGAGATCGGCGCCGCCAACCGCGCCGCCGCCGTTCGTGGCGCCGAGGCGTTCTCCGCCGCGCACGCTGGCTGCCCAGTCATTTGCCCAGACGAAGCGGAGTGAAATGCCCTCGTCACGGAGCTTGTCGACCGGGCCGCCCGCGTCCTTCGGCTTCGCCGGCGTGGTCTGGCTCGGTTGTTCCGCGTCGGGCGTGGTCTGGGCCGCGGCGTGGCCAGCGGCCAGTGCGGCAATGAAGGCGAACGTGAAACGGCGAAGCGTCATGTGCATGGGTCCCCGGTGCCGGTGAATCGGCGAAAGCGGGGGCGATGCTGGCCCGCGGGAACCTGCGGGAACAACGCGATGCGCAACCTATCAGGTATGCATGTTCTGCATGTTTGCGCTTACGCCATGCATTTTGTGCATTGCACAATGGCTTGCTGAGCCGCGATGGCGGCGCTCACGTCCTCAGGGAGACCCAGCGTGCCGTAGCGCAACACATACGCATCGAGGGTCGCACGGAAGCCCTCTTCGGCCGACCAACGCTCCGGACGGGGCGCTTCCGGCGCCTGTTCGCCATGCAACCGGGACAGCAACGCGGCACATTCACCGCGGTAACCGAGCGCAAGGAAGCTCGCCGCGGCGCGGCTCACGTCGCCCGACGGCGCGGGTGTGAAGCCGGCCATGCCCGGCACTTCGGCCAGGTAGGCGTCCTCGCAGAACGACAGCTTGAGCGCCAGGGCTTCGCGAAGGCGCTGGTCGAAATCCTCACCCTTGTAGCGGCAGCGGTCGCTCCACCACGTCCAGTAGTGGATGGTCTCGCCGAGCGCGTGCAGCGCCTCGGCAGCCAATGCCGGCCCACCCTGGACCGGGGCCTCACTGATGACGAAGGCGACGCTTTCGCCCGCGGCGAGGCGGACATGGGCGGCGACGACTTCGGCACCCGCACCCAGTGGGCGCGAGCAGGCCAGGTGCCAGCCATCCGCTGCCTGCGCCTCGCACTTCCCCGCGCTAGCGAGTGGCGCGGCGCACACAAGGCGGAACGAGGCTTCGCCTTCCGTGCAGGCGATGATGCGGACAAAGCGCCCCGCGGCCACGGCTTCCGCCTGGTCCGCGCGGCCCTCCGCCACGGCCATGAAATCGACGACGCGCAGCTCGGCGCCATCAGCGTGGCCCACGGTCTCGAGGACGTTGGTACCCGGGACATACGCACTTACCCAGTCCACCGCGCCGTCCATCTGCACGCTCAGCAATGCCCGCTCCGGATGCGAGGAGCGCAACAGGCCGGCGCGCCGATCCAGCGCCAGCCAGGCCAGCGCCGCATCTTCGGTGACCCGCCCGTGGCCGCGCATGTCGCCAATGGCGAGGCCGCGCGGGGCCGGGGCGTATGCGGGCACGGCCGCAAGCCGGGACTGTGGCATGGACATACAAAGCTTCCGTGGCGCCTGGGGAGGGACGCCGAGCGGCGCGGAGGTTGGGGGTTGGGGCGCAAAATCGGCGTGAATCTTTCGTTCGATGCTTACGCGTTTGTTTAATTCGACCCTGCCCTGCGGCGTAGAATGGCGCCAGGCCAGAACTTCTTGCGAATCAGACCCATGAGCGACACCCGCGTCCCCGGCATCGATGACTACGACGGCCCTGCCGGTGGCTGGGGAGCGCTGGGGGCGGTGGCCCGTGCGCTGAGCGGCCAGATGGCGATCGCGCGCGAGTCCATCGCGCTGCACAAGGTGAACCAGCCCCACGGCTTCGACTGCCCGGGCTGCGCGTGGCCCGACCCGAAGGAAACCTCGTCGTTCGAGTTCTGCGAGAACGGCGCCAAGGCCGTCTCGTGGGAGGCCACCGCCAAGCGCGTGCGGCCCGAGTTCTTCGCGAAGAACACGGTGGCCGAACTCTGGAACCTCAGCGATTACACGCTCGAGGGCCTGGGCCGCCTGACCCACCCCATGGCCTACGACGCCGCCACGGATACCTTCCAGCCGGTGGCGTGGGAGGAGGCCTTCCGTCGTATCGGTGCCGCGTTACGCGCGCTGCCCGACCCGAACATGGCCGAGTTCTACACCTCAGGTCGTGCATCGAACGAAGCGGCATTCCTTTACCAGCTGTTCGTGCGTGAGTACGGCACCAACAACTTCCCCGACTGCTCCAACATGTGCCACGAGGCCACCAGCGTCGGCCTGCCGAAGTCGGTCGGCTCGGGCAAGGGCACGGTGCTGCTCGAGGATTTCGACCACTGCGACGCCATCTTCTGCATCGGCCACAACCCGGGCACGAACCACCCGCGCATGCTCTCCACGCTGCGCGAAGCCTCGCTGCGCGGCGTGCCGATCGTGGTCCTGAACCCGATGCCCGAGCGGGGGCTGGAGCGCTTCACCTCGCCGCAGCACCCCGCTGAAATGCTCACGGGTAAATCGGTGCGCATTGCCTCCACCTATTACAAGGTGAAGATCGGCGGCGACGTCGCCGTGCTGAAGGGCATGATGAAGTACCTGGTGGAAGAGGACGCGACCGCACGCGGTGCAGGCCTCCCGCCCGTGATCGACCATGCGTTCATCGCGGAGAACACCGAAGGATTCGAGGCGCTGGTGGCGGATGTCACCGCCACGCAGTGGGGCGACATCGAGCGGGTTAGCGGGCTCAGCCGCGGCGAGATCGAGTACGCCGCGTCGATCTACGCGAAAGCGAAAGCCGTCATCGTTTGCTATGGCATGGGCATCACCCAGCACCAGCATGGCACCGAGAACGTCCAGCAGATCGCGAACCTGCTGCTCATGCGCGGCAACATCGGCCGCAAGGGTGCGGGCATCTGCCCCTTGCGCGGGCACAGCAACGTGCAGGGCGACCGCACGGTCGGCATCACCGAGAAGCCGAACGCGGAACTCAATGAAGGCATCCGCCGTGCCTACGGCTTCGAGCCACCCGCGGAGCACGGCCACGATGCGGTGGCCTCGCTGCTGGCGATCCGCGATGGCCGCTCGAAGGCGATGATCGCGCTGGGCGGCAACCTGGCCGTCGCCATGCCGGATACCGAAGAGACCTTCGCAGCCATGCGCAAGCTCGACCTGGCCGTGCACGTGGCGACCAAGCTCAACCGTTCGCACCTGCTGCTGGCGAAGGAATCGTTCATCCTGCCCTGCCTGGGCCGCACCGAACTCGATGTGCAGGCGACGGGACCGCAGGCCGTCACCGTCGAGGATTCCATGTCGATGGTGCATGCCTCCGCTGGCACGCTTACGCCCGCTTCGGAACACCTGCGCTCCGAACCGTGGATCGTGGCCGGCATCGCGAAAGCCGCCCTGCCCGCCACGCGCGTCGACTGGGATGCGCTGGTCGGCGATTACAACCTGATCCGCGACGACATCGAAAAGGTCTTCCCGATCTTTTACGACTTCAACAAGCGGGTGAACGTGCCGGGTGGCTTCCGCCTGCGCGTCGCGGCGAGTGAGCGCGACTGGGCGACGCCGAGCAGGAAGGCGCAGTTCCTCCTGGCGCGCGGGCTCGACGAGGATGACCGTGTCGAGCAAGGCGGGCTGATGCTCACCACGATCCGCTCGCATGACCAGTACAACACCACCATCTACGGCCTGAACGATCGCTACCGTGGCGTCACCGGCCGCCGCGATGTCGTGTTCATGCATGCGGCCGATCTCGCGGCACGCGGCCTGAAGCATGGCGATCGCATCGATATCTTTGCCACGGGTCGCAACATCGCCGATGGCCGCCAGCGCGCCGTGCGCGGCTTTACCGCCATCGCTTACGACATCGCCGAGGGTTCGGTGGCCATGTATTACCCGGAAGGCAACGCGCTTATCTCGCTCGAGAATCACGACAGCCACTCGGGCACGCCGACGTACAAATCGGTGCCGGTACGCATCGTCCCTTCCACCGAACCGGCCGCACCGCGCCGAAAGAAGGCTACCCATGCGGCATGACCTGACCCCGCCCGCCGGCAGCGCGCGCCGCACCGTCACGCGCTACGAGCGCGGCCGTGCCACCGAGGACCAGGACCGGCTCGCGGAAGAGGTGCCGGTGGCGCTGCATTTCGACGGGAAGCCCTTCGCGGTGATGATGGCTTCGCCGGTCGACCTGGAGGATTTCGCCCGCGGGTTCGCGTTGACCGAGAACCGGGTGGAGGACGTACGGGATATCGAGTCGATCGAAGTGCACGAGGTGCTGGAAGGCATCACGATCGATGTGCGCACGCGTCTCGCCGTTCCCACGGCGGTCATGGAGGCGGCGACGGTGGGCGCCGACGTAGCGCTGGCCGGGGCGCAGGTGACGACTGGCGACACGATCGAAGCCGGCCCGGCGCTGGGCACGCGTGAGATGCCCGGACGCAGCGGCTGCGGCATCTGCGGCACGCGGGAGCTGGAGGACGTGATCCGCCGCCCGCGACCGGTGGCGGCTGGTAGCAACGTCGCTCCCGATGCGATCGAACGCGCGCTGGAAGCATTGCGCGCGGAGCAGCCTATCAACGCGTTCACCGGGTCGGTCCATGCAGCCGCCTGGGCGCGCGCCGATGGTTCGCTGATGGTGGTGCGCGAAGACGTGGGCCGGCATAACGCGCTGGATAAGCTGATCGGGGCGATGACCCGCCGCGGTATCGACCCACGGGAAGGCTTCGCCGTCATCACCAGCCGCGCGAGCTATGAGATGGTGACGAAGGCTGCGATCGGCGAGATCACCGTCCTGGTCGCGATTTCCGCGCCCACCGCCCTCGCGGTGACGCTCGCGGCCGATTGCGGGCTCACGCTGGTCGGGTTTGCGCGACCTGGCCGCTTCAACGTTTATAGCCGGCCGGAGCGCATTCAGAACCCGCGCATCTGACCCGCTTTTGTCGGCCCCGCTCTTGTGGGAGCGCGCTTGCGCGCGATGCGGGTTCGCGGCAACACCCATCGCGTGCAAGCACGCTCCCACAACAACGGGAGCGTGGCGGTCAGGCGTTGCGACGGCGCTTGAGGCTGTCCTTCACGTCGACATCGAACAACACCGTCGTGGCCACCGTATCGTGGCCGGGGATGTCGAAGACCAGGCCGTCCTTGCTCGGCAGGCGCGCCTGCAGTTCGAGCAGCTGCGCTCGCGGAACCTCCAGGCGCCATTCGTGCGCATTGCCATCGAGTGAGCAATGCACGGCGTTCGTCGCGTCGATGGCATAGCGCATGGTGAAGGCGCGGCCGAACGCCGTGGACCCGAGCAGCGCGACATCGCCCAGCAATTCGGCGAGTTCGTCCTCATCGATGCGCACGCGGATGGTGTCGTTTTCCAGTTGCACTCTCATGGGTTCGCCTCGCGCCATTCGTCGGGGGTGTTGCAGTTGGACAGCGCCAGGGGCGTGGTGCCGCCGAGCGACAGTGTGGCGACGCCGATGCGCGCCTGCAATGCGGAGACCGAGCAGGCGCGGCCATCGAGTTCGACCAGCTCGGCCAGTGTTGCGCGCGTCATAGCATCCAGCATGAGGCGCATCGGCAACGGATGCCCTGCCCAGCGGGTGGCGCGCATGCGACGTTCGTCGCGCAGGCGCATGAGGGTTGGCGCGTCCACGTGTGGCATATCCACCGGTACGATCAGCAGCTCGCCGTCCTCGACGGCCGCTGCGACGCTGGCGATACCGCCGATCGGGCCTTTCTCGATCCAGCGATCGGCGATGCCACCGTGCGCCGCGCCGCTCACGACGACCTCGCCGGCACCAGCGTCGACGAGGACCTCGCGGGTGCGTTCGAGCAGCGTGCGGCCGCCGATGCGCAGCATGGCCTTGTCTTCGCCCATGCGCGATGAGCGGCCGCCGGCGAGGATCACGCCGATCACGGCGCGAGCACCGGATCGAGCGGCCACGCATCCACGACTTCACCGAAGGCGCTATCCGCCGTCAGCCATGCATTGGCTTCGGTGAAGGGCACGATGCGGTAAGCCGCCTGGTTGCGCTGCACACGCGCCACTTGGCGGCCTTCCTCGTCGGCTTCGAGGCGGCCGAGGGCGAAGTGATGCAGGCCGGGGCGTGTCTCGTGGCCTTCGACAAGACGAACACGCGTGGGGGTTTCAGCGCGCAGCCCTGCCATGCCGCGCAGTGCCGGCGCGACGAAGAAACGATGGCCGACGGCGACGGCAATGGGGTTGCCCGGCAGGCCGAGCACCAGCGGGCCGCCATCGAAGCGCGCGGCGAGGATCGGCTTGCCGGGACGGATCGCGACCTTGTGGAACAGCTCGCGCGCGCCCATCGCCGCCAGGGCCGTGGGCACGAAGTCGAAACGTCCCGCCGAGACGGCTCCCGTGGTCACGATGAGGTCGGCGCCCGCCACGCGTGCCTCTTCCACCGCAAGGCGGAAGGCATCGCCGGTATCCGGGACGCGGCGGCGCATGAGGAGCACGACACCCCACGAACCCAGCATCGCTTCGAGGAAGGGGCCGTTCGAATCGTGGATGCCACCCTCGGGCAATGGGCCGCTGGCGTGCAGTTCGCTGCCGGTGTTGATAATCGCGACGCGTGGAAGGCGAGCCACCTCCACCGCATCGACGCCGAGCGCGGCGAGCAGCATGATCGCCGCGGCATCGATGCGCCGGCCCGCGGCCAGCGCCGCACTGCCGCGCATGATGTCGCCACCCGCGAGCCGGATGTTCTGGCCGCGCTTCTCTTCCTGGAGCAGGCGGACGCGATCGCCTTCGCGCTCGCAACGTTCGACGGGGACCACCGTGTCGAACCCATCCGGCACGCGTGCGCCGGTGGCGATCTCGCAAGCTTCGCCGCCGGGGAAAGCCGTGGTGCCATCGCCCGCCGCCTGCATGCCGGCGACCGTGAATGCCGTGTCCGCCGGAATCGGGCCTCCACCCTGGCGGATAGCGAAGCCGTCCATCGCGGCGTTATCGAATGACGGAAGCGCCAGCGGGCTCGTCACCGGCCCGGCGAGGATCCGCCCCATGGACAACGAAAGGCCCACCCGCTCGTTGCCGAGCGGGCGGGCCTCCTTCATCAGAACAGCAAGGGCTTCGGCATAGGTAAGCATTCACCAAGCCTAACCCGTGGGAGCGCGCTTGCGCGCAATCGCGCGCAAGCGCGCTCCCACAAGGGCACTGCCACACCCGGTCAGGCCTGCTTACGGGCCTCCTGCACCGCCGCCGGGCGGTAGGCGTGGAACGCCACCGTGGCTGCGGCGCGGCCCTGGCTCAGGCTGCGCAGGGCGGTGCTGTACCCGTCGAGCTGGGCCAGCGGCACGTCGGCTTCGATCTCCGTGCGTTCCTGTTTGTCGGTCAGGTTCACGATCTGGCCGCCGCGGCGCTGCAGGTCGCCCAGCACATCGCCCACCGCCACGCCCGGCGCGGTCACGGAGACGCGCATCACCGGCTCGAGCAGCACGGTGCCGGTCGCCTCCAGGGCAGCCTTCACCGCGATCTGCGCGGCACGATGGAACGCGCCTTCGTTCGAGTCCACGGCGTGCGCCTGGCCATCGAGCACGAGCACTTCCGCACCGACCACCGGGAAGCCACGCGGGCCTTCCAGCAACGCCTGCTCCGCGCCCTTCTGCACCGCCGGCTGGAACTGCTTCGGGATCACGCCACCCGTGGTGCGATCCTCGTAGCAGTTCGCATCGCCTTCCACCGGCGATACCGAGAGCACGACGCGCGCGTACTGGCCGCTGCCACCGGTCTGCTTGGCGAGCTTGCCTTCGATCGGGCCCGACGGCCTTGCCGGCGTTTCCTGGTAAGCCACGCGCGGCGAACCCGTGCGCACCTGCACGCCCCATTCGCGGCGCAGGCGTTCCACCATCACTTCCAGGTGGAGTTCGCCCATGCCCCAGACGAGGGTCTCGCCCGTCTCCGGGTCGGTACTGACGCGGAAGGACGGATCCTCCTGCGCCAGGCGCGCCAGGCCATTGCCGAGCTTGAGCAGGTCCGCCGAGCGTTCCGGCGACAGCCGCCACGACAGCACCGCAGGCTGCGCCTGGATGGTCTCGAGGCGCAGTTCGTGATGCGGGTCGGCCAGCGTTTCGCCGGTCGCCACGTCCTTCCAGCCCATGATCGCCACGATGTCACCCGCCTCCGCGGTATCCACGGCCTCGGTATCGTCAGCGCGGACCACGGCGAGGCGCCCGATGCGCTGCGTGCGATCGGTACCACTGCGCCATACCGCGTCACCCACGTTCAACCGGCCTGCGTACAGGCGGATGAAAGCGAGCGGCCCATGCGACTGGTTGACCACCTTGAAGACCAGCGCGGCGAGCGGCGCGTTCGCATCCGGCGCCACCTGCACATCGCCCTTGTCGGTATGCGCGACCACGGACGGACGATCCACCGGCGACGGCAGATAAGCCACGAACGCATCAAGCAGCGGCTCGATGCCCACGTTACGGAACGCCGAACCCGGCAGCACCGGCTGGCCGATGCCCGCGAGCGTGCCGCGGCGCAGTGCCGCCGTCAGCGTAACCGCATCGATCGGCTGCTCGGCGAGCCAGAGCTCGGCCAGCGCCTCGTCCTTGTCAGCCACCGCAGCCACCAGCTCCGCGCGTGCGTTCGCATGCATGGCGCGCTCGGCGTCGGTCCACGGCGTGATGCTGGGCGTACCCTTCTCATCGAACAGCCACGTGCGCTCGCCGACCAGGTCGTAGAGGCCCACGATGTGTTCGCCTTCGATCACCGGTTGCGCCACGACCCATGGGTTCGCACCGAGCTTCTCGCGCATCTGCACCAGCGTCGCGTCGAAGTCCGCGCCAGGGCGGTCCATCTTGTTGACGAACGCCATCAGCGGCACGCCATGCCGGCGCGCCTGGTGCCACACGGTTTCGGATTGCGGCTGCACGCCGGCGACGCCGGAGAAGACCACCACGGCGCCATCGAGCACGCGCAGCGAACGTTCCACCTCGATCGCGAAATCGATGTGCCCCGGGGTGTCGATCAGGGTCAGCCGATGCGGCAGGCCACCTTCCGGCGTCCAGTTGGCGCGCACGGCCGCGGCGCCGATCGTGATGCCACGTTCGCGCTCGAGTTCCATGTGGTCGGTGGTGGTCGCGCCATCGTGCACCTCACCGGTGCGATGGATCGTGCCGGTCTTGTAGAGGAGGCGCTCGGTGAGCGTGGTTTTACCAGCGTCGACATGGGCGATGATGCCGAGGTTGCGCCAACGGCCGACGGGGATGGTGGTATCGCGGGTACTCATGGTTGAACAGTTCCAATCAGGGCGCCAGGGGCTCGACAAGATGTCCTTCGAGCGAGGCATTCCCCGAGGCTTAACCGTCGCCCCTGGCGTGGGTGGGACGGATCAGGATCGGGGATCGCGGCAGTTCTTCATGGCACGGTGCTCCGGCAAGGGCTTGGAAATTCGGGTTTGGGGAAATCGGGGCCAAAAAAAAGCACCCTTCCGGGTGCTTTTCGTGAAGCGGTTCGAGGCCGGCGCCGTTACGGCGTAAGGCCTGCCACAAGGCGCGCGCACCCGCGACGCGCCCGTGGGGGCATCGTTGGCAGGTGGATCAATGCGTGCTTGCAGGCAAACATGGCGGCTCTCGGTGAATTGGGGGCGGATCGTACGCCTGGGCCCAGCGGGCTGCAAGCGGCTGGACCCTAAGGTAGGGGCGCCGTGCGGCCTTTCAAGGGTCAGCCCCGTCGGGGGACATCGTGTGGGAGTGAGCTTGCGAACGAGGCTCTTCCGCGGCCTATCGCTCGCAAGCTCACTCCCACAGGCCCAGGGCGAGGGCTAGGGCAACGTATAGGCCACCACGTAATCGCCGGACTTCGTACCCAGGCCGCTGTGCCCGCCGGCGGCGATGACGACGTATTGCTTGCCATTCACGGAATACGACATGGGGTTGGCCTGGCCTCCGGCGGGGAGGCGCGCCTTCCACAGCACGTCGCCGGTGCCTTCATCGATGGCGCGCAGGTAGTTGTCCGCGGTGGCACCGATGAAGACCAGGCCGCCGCGCGTGGTCATGTTGCCACCGATGTTGAAGATGCCGGTGGGGAGCGGCGCATTGAAGTGCGTACCGAACGGACCGGTGTCGCGCGTGGTACCGAGCGGGTGTTCCCACACGAGCTTGTGCGTGACGAGATCGATGGCCGCGATGGTGCCCCACGGCGGCGGGTTGCACGGCACGCCGAGCGGGTTCAGCCACGGATGCACCTTGCCAACGTACGGCGTGCCGTACTGCGGCGCGAGCCCGCCGCCCACTTTCGGCTCATTGCCGGAACCATCCCACGGCTTCACCAGGCCCTTCTTCTCCGCCGGCTCGCGCGGCGCGAGGCTGATGATGAAGGGGATGTAGTTCGCGTTGGCGATGATGAGCTTGTTGTACGGATCGATGGAGGCGCCGTGCCAGTCGATCACGCCATCGAATGCCGGGTACACGATGGTGTCCTTCAGCTGCGGCGGCGTGAACTGGCCCTTGTAGACCGCCTTGCGGAATTCGATGCGGCACATCAGCTGGTCGAACGGCGTGGCGCCCCACATCTGCTCTTCCGTGAGGTCCTTCGGCGTCAGCGACGGCATGCCGGTGGAATACGGCTGCGTCGCCGAGAGATGGTCGCCGGGTACACCGTCCTGCGATACCGGCTTTTCGGTCACTTCAGTCACCGGCTTGCCCGTCTCGCGGTTGAGCACGAAGAACTCGCCACGCTTGGTCGTCTGCACCAGCGCGGGAATGGTCGGGCCGCCATCGGTACCAGGAAGATCGACCAGCGAAGGCCCCACGGGCACATCCATGTCCCACACGTCGTGGTGGGTGTTCTGGTAGACCCACTTCGGTTCGCCCGTCGTGATGTCGAGCGCGACGGTCGAGCTTGAGTACTTCTCGTCAAACGGACGGCGGTGGCCACCGAAGTAATCCGGCGTGGCGTTACCCATCGGCAGGTAGACCATGCCGAGGTCGGGATCCGCCGTGTACACGCCCCACGCATTGGGCGTCCCGCGGGTGAGCTGGTCATCCGGTCCCGGCGTCCAGTTCTGCGGATCGTGCCCGATGTCCCACGCCCACACGAGCTTGCCCGACATCGGATCGAACGCGCGCACGGCGCCCGACGGTTCGCCTTCGGCCTGGTTGTCGTAGACCCAGCCGCCAAGGATGACGCGGTCCTTCAACACCATGGGCGGCGACGTCACGAAGTGGAATCCCGCTGGCACGTGACCGAGATACTGCGTGAGCGAGATGAAACCGTGCTCGCCGAAATCTTCGCACGGCTTGCCGGTATCGGCGTTGAGGGCCATCACGCGTGCATCGAGCACGGGCGCAATGATGCGGCGGGGGCAATCCGTCTGCGTACCCGCCGGCGCTTCGTAGTAAGCCACGCCACGGCATGCGAGGTAGACGTCGGCGTCGGTGTTTGCCTTCGGGTCGTACGACCATTTCTTCTGGCCGGTCGCGGCATCGAACGCGACGACCCAGCTATGGCCCGTGCACACGTACAGCGTGTCGTTGACCTTGATCGGCGTGTTCTCGAAATTGAACTCATGGCCCGCGTCGGTGCCACCCTGGTCTTCACCGGGGCGCATGGTGTCGCCGGTCTGCGCGGTCCAGGCGACCTTGAGGTTCTTTACGTTGCCGGCATTGATCTGGTCCAGCGGCGAGAAGCGGTCACCCTTCGGCGTGCGCCCGTAGAACTGCCAGTCACCGTCAGGTACCGAGGCGTCGGCACCATCGGCGATGTTCCGCGCCTCGGCATGGCCGCGCGTGCCGACCGGCTGCATGAAGCCGGCGATACCCACAACCAAAGCGACCACCAGGGCGAAGGCGACCGCGACGCTGCCGGCGCGTGCCGGATAGATGCCGCGGCGTACCCAAGGCATGAGCAACCACAGCGCCCCGACCACGGGCACGAGCAACCGCGGCTCCAGCCACCAGCCCTTCAGCCCGACTTCGTACAGAGCCCAGCCGGTGGTGCCGAGCAGGACCACCGCGTACAGCCACAACGCCGCGGGCGACCCGCGCACGAGCAACACGCCCGTGACGAGGATCGCGAGGCCCGCGACCAGGTAATACAACGACCCGCCGAGGACCGTGAGCCAAAGACCACCGGCGGCGAGGAAAAGACCAAGCAACGCGAAGACCACGCCGCTGATGCGCGGGGGCCTGCGTGACGAATACGTGGATGACATGGGGGTTTCTCCGAGATGACGCGCGGCTCGAATGCGTCGGCCCGGTCGCGCTATCCTTAAAAGATAGACATCGCAGGTATATGTGCCGTGTACATCGTGCGCGGCCTCCACAGCAAACCCCATGCGGAGTGTCCCCATGCAGTACGTGAAACTCGGCAAGACCGGCCTCGAGATCTCCCCGGTGATCCTTGGTTGCATGACCTACGGCGATCCAGACCGCGGCAACCATGCGTGGACGCTCGATGAAACGCAGAGCCGTCCCTTCCTGCGCAAGGCGCTGGACCTGGGCATCAACACGTTCGACACGGCGAACGCCTATTCCGATGGCACCTCGGAGGAGATCGTCGGCCGCGCCCTGAAAGATTTTGCGAGGCGCGACGAAGTGGTTATCGCCACCAAGACGTTCTTCCGCTGGCACAAGGGCCCGAACGGCGGCGGCCTCTCGCGCAAGGCCATCTTCCATTCGGTGGATGACTCGCTGGCTCGGCTCGGCACGGACTACATCGACCTGCTGCAGATCCACCGCTTCGATGCCACCACGCCGATCGAGGAAACGCTCGAAGCGCTGCATGACGTCGTGAAGGCAGGCAAGGCACGCTACATCGGCGCGTCATCCATGCATGCGTGGCAGTTCGCGAAGATGGTCTACACTTCGCGCCTGCACGGCTGGACCGAGTTCGTGAGCATGCAGGACCATTACAACCTGATCCAGCGTGAGGAAGAACGCGAGATGATCCCGTTCTGCCAGGACCAGGGCATCGCGGTGATTCCGTGGAGCCCGCTGGCACGCGGCCGCCTGACCCGTGACTGGGAAGAGAGCAGCGCGCGCCAGGAGAAGGATGTTTTCGGCGGCACGCTGTATAACGCGACGGAAGATGCCGACCGCGCCATAGTGGCGGCGGTGAAGAAGATCGCCGAGACGCGCGGCGTGCCGCGTGCGCAGGTTGCGCTGGCCTGGGTCGCGCAGCGGCCGGGCATCACGGCACCGATTGTCGGCGCTTCGAAGCCGCATCACCTGACCGATGCGGTGGCGGCACTCGAACTCAACCTGACCGCCGACGAGATGAAGGCGCTGGAAGAAGCGTACACACCGCGCGCCATCGCCGGATTCGAATAACGCCGACATCCTGTGGGAGTGAGCTTGCGAACGATGCTCTTTCGCGAGGCCATCGTTCGCAAGCTCACTCCCACAAATGGACGCCCTGGGAAGCTACGGCAGCAGGCGGCTTTCGATGGCGTCGGCGGCGATCCTGGCGCCGTGTTCTTCCCGCAGCGCACAGCCGATCGCTTCGGCGCGAGCGCAAACGGCCGGGTCATTCAACAGGGTCTTGAGCTTCGCCGCCGCGCGGTGTGCGTTATAGCGTCCGGCGGGTAGCACGTCGCCCGTGCCGAGACGCTTTACCCGCGCCGCATTGTCCGGCTGGTCGAAACCATGCGGCACGACCAGCGCGGGGCGACCCGCGCGCAAGGCTTCCTGCGTGGTGCCGATGCCGCCGTGGTGGATCACGGCGCAGGCCCGTGCAAACAGGGCACCGTGCGATGCGTAGTCAATCGCGAGCATGTCATCCGAGAGGTCGCCGAGCCGTTCGCGCAGCTCCGGCGAGCCGGTGAGCAGCACCGCGCGGCGACCGAGCATGCGTGCCGCCGCGATGCTTTCACGCAGGAAGCCCTCGCCCGCGTGCACGGCGGCCGAGCCGAGTGTGAACACGAGCGGCGGCTCACCGGCGGCCAACCAATGCGACAACGCCGGGTCGAGCACATCAGCCGCAGGCAGGTAGCGGCACTGGCCGGTCAGCAACGTGCCAGGCGGCGCGTCCTCCGGGAGGGCTCCCAATAACGGGGAATACATCGCCAGCACGCCATCGCGACCGTGCTGCCCCCGATGGAACGGGTCGCCGTTTGGTCCGGTAGGCGCCAGGCCGAGCGATCGCCGGAACGTGCGGACGTTCGAGGTCCATGGCCGTGTTACGGCTTCGACAAGACGCACGAGCCAGCGTGCGCGCGACGGTTTCCGGCCCAGCCACCGATCCAGCCTGCCAAGGCCGGTTGCCGGCGGATCGAACGGCGAAAGAAAGACCGACGGCGACAGTACCGCCGAGAACCAGGCAAGCGGCAGCGTCTCGCCGAGGATCTGCCCGGCGAACGCAAGCGTCGTTGTCACCAGGGCATCGGCTTCGGTGCAGAAGGTTTTCAGGGTGTGGTAGCTCGCGGCCACGTCGGCCGCCGACAGGTCGCGCACGACGAAGCGCGGTCCGCGCCACGGGTGGAAGGCCCGGGCCGCGAAGGCCGCCTTGTCCTCTGGCTCGGCGATCCCGCTGGCCATGACGAATTCGAGTCCGGCATCGAGCACGGCCTCCCGGTGGATCGCATGGGCGCCCACCGTCACCCGGTGCCCCCGGGCGGCCAGCTCACGGCCCACGGCCAGCAGCGGGAACAGGTCCCCCTGCGATCCCACGGTCGCGAACACGATGTGCCGTTCCGCCATGCCTGCCTCCCAACCCGCCAGGCCCCCATCCTCGCGCATTTCGACCCCGGCGTTCCGTGGGGGCGGGTTGCCGTCCCGGCTGGCCAGGCCGTTGTGGGAGCGGGGGGGGGCGGCGGGGGGGGCCCCCCCCCCCCCCACCCCCCCCCCCCCCCCCCCCCCACACCCCCGCGCCCCGGGGGGGAATTGGAAGAAAAAAT